>NZ_JAJJMP010000001.1:887500-1122500 GCF_020905415.1 Myroides oncorhynchi
AGTACTTTTAAGAGGTAAACACAAAACAAATTACACACCGCACGTAGACTGTGGAGACAACGTAATCGTTATCAACGCAGAAAAAATCAACCTAACTGGTAACAAATTAGATGACAAGACTTACATCCGTCATACTGGTTACCCAGGAGGTCAAAGATCATTAACTGCTAAAGTAATGCAACAAAAAAATCCTGCATTATTAGTTGAGAAAGCAGTAAAAGGAATGTTGCCTAAAAACAAATTAGGAGCACAATTATTCCGTAACCTAAATGTTAATGTAGGTTCTGAGCACAAACATGAAGCTCAACAACCTAAGGCCGTTAATTTAAACGAAATTAAGTAATGGGAGTTATTCACAAAATCGGTAGAAGAAAAACCGCTGTTGCTCGTGTTTATGTTTCTGAAGGAACAGGAAACATCACAGTTAACAAAAAAGATTTTAAAATTTATTTCCCAACTGGTACATTACAGTACAAAGTATTACAGCCTCTTACAATGACTGAGAACGCTGAGAACTTTGACATCAAAGTAAATGTATACGGTGGAGGAACAACAGGACAAGCAGAAGCAGTGCGTATGGCTATCGCTAGAGCAATGTGTGAACTTGATGTTGAGAACAGAGGTGTTCTTAAACCAGAAGGATTATTGACTCGTGACCCTCGTATGGTTGAGCGTAAGAAATTTGGTCAGAAGAAAGCTCGTAAGAGATTCCAATTCTCTAAACGTTAATATTTATTTATTATTAAAAATCTGGGTTTTTGTTGCCCCACTTACAACATGCTGTAAGAGGTAGTTTAGCATCTAAATAATTGAGACCAATTTATTGCTACTCGATTATTGCTAAAGTAACAGAACGTAAACTATTAGAAAATGGCAAACAAAGTAGAAGTAAAAGATTTACTAGAAGCAGGTGTTCATTTTGGACACATGACTAGAAAATGGGATCCAAACATGGCTCCTTATATCTATATGGAGCGTAATGGTATTCACATTATCAATCTATATAAAACTGCAGCTAAAATAGAAGAAGCTAATGAAGCTTTGAAAAAGATCGCTGCATCAGGAAGAAAAATTCTTTTCGTTGCAACTAAAAAGCAAGCGAAAGACATCGTAGCTGAAAAAGCAGCTGCGGCTAACATGCCTTACATCACTGAAAGATGGCCTGGTGGTATGTTAACAAACTTCGTTACTATTCGTAAAGCTGTTAAAAAAATGGCATCAATCGATAGAATGAAAAAAGACGGTACATTTATGACTCTTTCTAAGAAAGAGCGTTTACAAGTTGAACGTCTTCGTGCAAAATTAGAGAAAAACTTAGGTTCTATTGCTGACATGACTCGTCTACCAGCAGCTCTATTTGTTGTAGATATTAAAGCTGAACACATTGCGATAAAAGAAGCTCAAAAATTAAACATTCCGATCTTCGCTATGGTTGATACAAACTCTGACCCACGTCAAGTTGATTTTGTTATACCAGCAAACGATGATGCTTCTAAATCAATCGATAGAATTTTATCATTAGTGACTTCTGCTATTATCGAAGGTAATGCAGAAAGAAAGTCTGAAAAAGAAGAAGCTACTAAAGTAGAAGCTCCTGCTGCTAACGCATAATTTTTTAACAATATCATAAAGTCGTTATGCTGATAGTTGTCTACATTTGTATACACTGTCGATAACGACTTTTTTTTATTAACTCATTAATACTCTTTTAAAATGGCAAATATTACTGCTGCAGAAGTAAATAAACTAAGACAACAAACAGGTGCCGGAATGATGGACTGTAAAAAAGCTTTAGTTGAAGCTGAAGGAGATTTCGATAAAGCTATCGAAGTTCTACGTAAAAAAGGACAAAAAGTTGCTGCTAACCGTTCTGACCGTGAGTCAAGCGAGGGGGCTGCTGTAGCTTTAGTTAATGCAGACAAAACTAGAGGTGTAGTTCTTACTTTAAACTGTGAAACTGACTTCGTAGGTAAAAACGAAGGATTCCAAGCTTTAGCAAAAGAATTAGCTGACAAAGCTATCAACTTTAACACTAAAGAAGAATTCTTAGCTTCACCATTTGATGCTACTATGACTGTAGCTGAAAAATGTATCGAGCAAACTGGAGTTATCGGTGAGAAAATCGAAATCGGAGCTTTCGAAGTATTAGAAGGTGCTTTTATCGGTTCTTACGTTCACGGAAACAAGATTGCTGCTATCACTGCTTTATCAGAAGCAGTAGCTAAAGCTGACGAAATTGCTAAAGACGTTTCTATGCAAGTTGCTTCTATGGGTGCTGATACTCTATCTTACAAAGATTTTGATACAGAATTCGTAGCTAAAGAAACTGAAGCTCGTATCGCTGTTATCGTTAAAGAAAATGAAGAGTTAGTACGTTTAGGTAAAACACTTAAAAATGTACCTCAATATATTTCTTACGCTCAACTTACTGAAGAAGTATTAAAACAAGCGGAAGAAGATGCTAAAGCTGAATTAAAAGCTGAAGGTAAACCAGAAAACATTTGGGATAGAATCTTACCAGGTAAAATCCAACGTTTTATCAGTGACAACACTACTTTAGATCAAGAGAAAGCATTATTAGACCAAAACTTTATCAAAGATGAGTCTAAAAAAGTTTCTGACTATGTGAAAGGTTTCAACGTTGAAATCACTGGATTCAAAAGAGCTTCTTTAGGTTAATCATTTAACTTATTAAGAATATAATTAAAAGCCTCAGTTCATTCTGAGGCTTTTTTTATTACTTTTACCCAAACGCAACTAATTTTATTATGAAATTCTTAAAAAAGAATCTGCTAGTACAGATTATTATTGCTATCGCATTAGGTAGTGTGTTAGGTAATTTTCTACCTGAATCCATAGGTAGAATATTCAGCACTTTTAACAGTGTATTCGGAGGCTTCTTAGGCTTTGCTATTCCCCTTATCATCATAGGACTTATCGTTCCTGCTATTGGTAATATAGGCAAAAACGCAGGTAAACTACTTCTGATTACCACAGCTATTGCTTATGGATCTACCCTATTTGCTGGTTTTATTTCCTATGGAGTTAGTATGGCGACTTTTCCTTCTATCCTGAGAACAGAACAATTAGGAAACATAACCGAATCTACTAAAAGTTTAGCTCCTTATTTTAATATCGAAATGCCTCCTATGTTTGATGTAATGAGTGCATTAATCATATCATTCATGTTAGGTATAGGAATATCAAAAGGCAACTACAAGTATTTAGAAGGTGTTTTTAACGACTTTCAAGAAATCATAATGTCAGTCATCAATAAAGCTATAATTCCCTTCTTACCGCTCTTCATATTCGGTATATTTTTAAACATGACGTATAATGGTCAAGTATTCATCGTTCTTGATACATTTATAAAAATAATAGGGGTTATATTCTTGTTACATATCTTTGTATTAGTATTCCAATACGTTATTGCAGGAACTATCAGTAAACAAAACCCATTTAAACTAATGAAAAATATGCTACCTGCATATTTCACAGCCCTTGGTACCCAATCATCTGCGGCAACAATACCAGTGACGTTAGAACATACCTTAAAGAATGGTGTAGACCCTAAAATAGCAGGATTTGCCATACCTTTATGTGCTACTATTCACTTGGCGGGTAGTACCCTTAAGATAGTTGCATGTTCTATAGCTTTAATGTTAGTACAAGGACAAAATGTAGACTTTACATTAATGGTAGGTTTTATATTTATGCTAGGAATAGCGATGGTGGCAGCGCCTGGTGTACCTGGAGGGGCAATTATGGCTTCTTTAGGAGTACTTAGCTCTATCTTAGGTTTTGATACAGAACAACAGAGTTTAATGATTGCATTATATATTGCTATGGACAGTTTCGGTACAGCTTGTAACGTTATGGGAGATGGTGCTATTGCAATTATAGTTAATAAAATATCACACAAGCCAGTTACTGCTTAAACACAAGGCATTAACTTATTAAGAATACTATGTACGAAAAAACATATCCGAGTAAAAGATTTCGCAAGACAATGGAGTTTGTTAATAAACATATCCCAAAAGAATCAACAATATTAGATCTAGGAGTAGTAAATCCGCTCACCAAGATAATGCAAGAGGATGGATATAAAGTTTCGAATACTTCTGGGGAAGATTTAGATGAAGATCAGTCGACTCTAATCAACACAGAATATAATGTACTGACAGCATTCGAAATAGTTGAACATTTACTGAATCCATATACTATACTTAAATCGTGTAAGGCTCAAAAGATAGTGATATCAGTCCCTTTGAGACTATGGTTTAGTACGGCATATCGTAGTAAAACAGATATGCTAGACAGGCATTATCACGAGTTCGAACCTTGGCAATTAGACTGGCTTATAGAAAAAGCAGGATATAAAATATTAGATAGGAACAAGTGGACACACCCAATAAAAAAACTGGGAATACGACCTATGTTCAGATGGTTTACACCAAGATACTATATCATCTACGCTGAAAGAATATAAATAGAGAAACGCTGAGGAATTACCTCAGCGTTTTTTTATTATACAAGGTTAAATCTACAGGGCAAACGCATGATAATTTATAATCTATAAAGATAAAATAATTAGACAAAACGTTGTTTTATTTATTACTTTTAGCTATATTAATAACTGATTATCAGATTTTTATATAAAATTATAAGCAATGGAATTAGTGGATATTTTTAGCCAAATAGAAGACAAAAGAAGAGATTTAGGGAAGCAACATAAATTAAATGACATCCTTGTTATGTCAATAATTGCAGTGATTTGTGGGGCAGATTCTTATAATGAAATTGAAGATTATTGCAAAGCAAAAGAAGAATGGTTGACAAATGTACTTGACTTAAAAAGCGGTATTCCGTCTCATGACACTTTTAATAGAGTTCTGAGTTCTATTGATTATGAGAAGTTTGAGAATTGTTTTATTCAATGGGTTAGTGGTATTGTTAATCTTACCGTAGATAAAGAAATTATTAATATAGATGGCAAAACAGTTAGAGGAGCAAAGGAAAATGGAGGTAAATCACCCGTTCATTTAGTTAGTGCTTGGGCAAGTAAAAATAACTTAGTTTTAGGACAGGTGAAAACTAATGAAAAATCAAATGAAATAACGGCTATACCTGAATTAATAGAAAAACTATGTGTGGATAATAGCATTATTACCATTGATGCGATGGGTTGTCAAACAACTATTGTAGATAAAATTATCGACGCAAATGCAGATTATGTTATTGCTGTAAAATTAAATCAAGAACAGTTATATCAAGATATTGAAGACGAGTTTCGATTTGGAAAAGAAATACTGTCTGTTCAGACAGAAAATATAGACCACGGGCGTATAGAAACAAGGAAGTGTAGTGTCATAAAAGATTTTAAATTCATTGAAAGTGAAACTAAATGGACTGGAATACAATCTATTATTAAGATAGATAGTATTCGTGAATTTAAAAATTCGGATAAAGAAACACAATATGCTACACGTTACTACATTTCAAGTTTAGACTCAACACCTCATGATTTCAATCATATTATACGCTCACATTGGGGGATTGAAAACAAACTACATTGGGTTTTAGATGTTGTTTTTAGAGAAGATCAGAGTAGAAAAAGAACTAAAAATGCTGCAAACAACTTCGCTATATTACTAAAAATTGCACTAAATATTTTGAAGAATGATAAAGTTGCTAAACTTGGAATTAAAGGAAAAAGACTCAAAGCGGGGTGGGACAATAACTATCTAATGCAATTAATAAATTTATGATGCGTTTGCCCTGGTTAAATCTACCCCTAATTTGCACAGTTCAAAAAAAGACCTATATTTGCCTCAAGCTTTAGGGGTGTCTACATAACATTGTAGACTGAGACTTCACCCTTGGAACCTGATCTAGTTAATACTAGCGTAGGGAAAAGTAAGATGACTTCATTAGATAGGTACGTTCGTACCCTATTGTAGCCATTCCTAAAGTTATATATCAAAACGAAAAGGAATGGAACTAAAAATCAACAATCAACAAGTACAATTTGACACGGATACCTTAAGTATTCAAGTTATGTTGGATATTTATCATCCACTTAAGCAAAAAGGGGTAGCAGTAGCAGTGAACCAAACTGTTATAGCTAAAACCCAATGGTCTACTCATCACTTATCTTCTAGTGATGATATCTTAATTATCACTGCTACTCAAGGTGGTTGATTCCATTCGTTAAAAGAACTAATAACACTTAAAACTAAAAGACAATGGAACAACACAGTATCTCGCAAACCCCTTTCCCAAACTCAAAAAAAGTATATATCAAAGGAGATATTTTTCCGATAGAAGTAGCAATGAGAGAAATATCTCTTAGCAATACTAAGCTATCTAACGGCGGTACAGAAGAGAATCCATCTGTAACCGTATACGATACATCAGGTCCTTATACAGATCCCAATATCACGATAGATATACGCAAAGGTATTCCACGTCTACGCGAAGAATGGATACTAAATAGAGAGGATGTGAATACATTATCTTCTATCACATCAGAATATGGTAAAGCTAGATTAGCAGATGAAAAATTAGATCACTTGCGCTTTGAATTTAGACACAATCCTAAGGTTGCTAATAAGGGAATTAATGTTACACAACTACATTATGCTAAAAAAGGAATCATAACTCCTGAAATGGAATACGTAGCTATAAGAGAAAACCAAAGAATAGAACAGTTAAACAAGGCTAGCTCAGCAATGAAACAACAACATCAAGGTCATAGCTTTGGTGCCAATACTCCAAAAAACTTTATTACACCAGAGTTCGTCAGAGAAGAAATTGCTAGTGGACGTGCTATCATCCCTAATAATATTAATCACCCTGAAAGTGAACCTATGATTATAGGCCGTAACTTCTTAGTGAAGATCAATGCTAATATCGGAAATAGCGCTGTTACCTCATCGATAGAAGAAGAAGTAGAAAAAGCGGTATGGGCATGTCGCTGGGGAGCGGATACGATTATGGACTTATCAACAGGTAAGAATATTCACGAGACAAGAGAGTGGATTATACGCAACTCTCCAGTACCTATTGGAACAGTACCTATCTACCAAGCCTTAGAAAAAGTAAAAGGAATAGCTGAAGATTTGACGTGGGAGATCTTTAGAGATACACTGATTGAGCAAGCAGAACAGGGAGTTTCTTACTTCACCATTCACGCTGGAGTATTACTACGCTATATACACTTAACTGCTAATAGAGTGACGGGTATTGTATCCCGTGGAGGCTCTATTATGGCTAAGTGGTGTTTATTCCATCACAAAGAAAATTTCTTATATACTCACTTTGAAGAGATATGTGAGATTATGAAGCAATACGATATAGCATTCTCTTTAGGTGATGGACTAAGACCAGGCTCTATCGCAGATGCTAATGATGCAGCTCAATTTGCAGAGTTAGAGACACTAGGTGAACTAACTAAAATTGCGTGGAAACACGATGTACAAGTCATCATAGAAGGCCCCGGGCATGTACCTATGCACATGATTAAGGAGAATATGGAAAAGCAATTACGCGACTGTGGAGAAGCACCTTTCTATACTTTAGGCCCTTTGACTACAGATATAGCACCAGGTTATGATCATATCACCTCAGCTATCGGAGCGGCTATGATAGGATGGTACGGAACTGCAATGCTATGTTATGTAACACCAAAAGAACACTTAGGTCTTCCTAACAAAAAAGACGTTAAAGATGGAGTGATTACCTACAAACTAGCTGCTCATGCAGCTGACTTAGCGAAAGGACACCCTGGAGCGCAATACAGAGATAATGCGCTGAGTAAAGCACGCTTTGAATTTAGATGGGAAGATCAATTCAACTTATCCCTAGATCCTGATACAGCAAGGGAGTTTCACGATGAGACACTCCCTGCTGATGGTGCTAAAGTAGCTCACTTCTGTTCTATGTGTGGACCTAAATTCTGTTCTATGAAAATATCACAAGAGATTAGGGACTCCGCAGAACAAGGAATGCGCGAAAAGTCAGAAGAATTTATAGAACTAGGAAAAGAAATATACCTATAAAAGCAAAAAGAGATGGTAGTCATAACCTATCCTACTCCTATAGAAAATGAGACAAGCCTTATCAACAAAATGTTTGAGAAAGGCTTGCCTCTACTTCATGTTCGCAAACCGAGTATGTCATTTGAAGAACTTGTAAAGTGGGTAAATAATATTGATAATTACTATCATCAGTACTTAGTTATACACATGCCAACAATAGTTATTAACAACAATAAACACTGTTTTGAACAATATAAAGCACTTATCAACAAGATAAACAGTACTTATACGCACTTATCAACAACCAATTGTTTACATGTTAATAACTATAATAAAGAATTACCTAAGTTATCAACATCTGTTCACTGTATAAGTGAAGTTAATAAGTTATCAACAAGTATAAACAGAGCATTCATAAGTCCTATCTATCCTAGTATATCTAAGAAAGGTTACACTTCAGACATAGATTGGACAAAAGAATTAGAGCAAAGAACCAACAACAGAGTAACCTTAGTTGCCCTTGGAGGAATTACTCCTTTTCACATCAAATCTATTCATTCAATGGGGTTTGATGATTATGCCTTATTAGGAACAATATGGGAAGCTAAGCAACCCTTAAAACAATTTGAATTATGTCAACATTACGACCAATTGCATTGGCAATAGCTGGCTTTGACCCTACTAGTGGCGCTGGAGTTATGGCAGATATCAAAACATTTGAACTTCATCAAGTATACCCAATGGCAATATTATCTGCTAATACGATACAGACTGAAGATCACTTTATTCATGTAAAATGGCAGGAGGCAGAATATACTATCAGTCAATTGTCAACGATATTAGAGAATTATTCTATATCAGTAGTAAAAATAGGCATTGTCAAAGACCTAGATACATTCAAATTATATATTGATACTATTAAAGGTTTATCTCCTATAACTAAAATTATTTGGGATCCAGTACTGCGCTCATCTAGTGGATTTGACTTTCAGACTATTCAGCTAGCAGATTCCTTAGTTACTGTGTTACAACAGATAGATCTTATCACCCCCAACTATTTAGAAATACATCAATTAGTCACTACAAATGACGATGCTCTTCAAAAGGCACTGGCATTAAGCCAATACTGTGATGTACTGCTAAAAGGGGGACATAACCCCAATGCGTTAGGCTTTGACTACTACGTAAGTAAAGAGGTTATACAAACTATACCTCCTACTCAACTATCAGATTATCCTAAACACGGTTCTGGTTGTGTATTATCTTCTGCTATAACATCCAATATCGCTAAAGGGTATAACACACTGACCGCTATTCAAAAGGCAAAAGCCTACATAGAAACATTCTTCAATTCTAACCATACACTACTCGGATATCATGCTAAATAAGATACAATACATCAGTCATGGAGATACTCCACAAGAACAACTATATCATATAGAAACTGTATTAGGAGCAGGACAACAGTGGATACAATATCGCTTCAAGAATACAACGAATACTACCTTATGGCAAACAGCAGAACAGGTCAAGAAACTTTGTGAACAATATCAAGCGACTCTTATCATTAATGATCATGTAGACTTAGCTAAAGCACTAGAGGCTGATGGTGTTCACTTAGGGCATACTGATTTAAGCATCACACAAGCCAAAGTCTATTTACCCAACAAAATTATAGGTGGTACAGCTAATACGATAGAGGATATCATACTTAGACATTCTGAAGGGTGTGATTACATTGGTCTAGGCCCATATCGATTTACTACAACTAAACAAAAGCTAAGCCCCATACTTGGAATAGCAGGTTATCAACAGTTATTAAAACAGATGCAACAACTTGCTATCAACATTCCTGTTGTTGCTATAGGTGGTATACAACTAGAAGATGTAGAAAATTTAAAACAAGCTGGACTATATGGTATAGCCATATCTAGTTTACTCCAAAATAGCACAGATAAAAGAACATTACTACAACAACTAAACAATATACTCAAATGAATATACAGCCACTTACAATAGCGGATAAGACCTTTCAATCACGCTTATTCTTAGGGACAGGTAAATACGGTTCTAACGCAGATATGGAAATAGCAACATTAGCATCTGAAAGCGAATTAGTAACAGTCGCATTGAAACGAATAGACACTACTACAAACACAGATGTCATACTCACTCATCTAGATCACCCCCATATCCATCTACTGCCTAATACTTCAGGAGCGAGAAATGCTAAAGAAGCAATCTTCGCAGCACAGCTAGCTAGAGAAGCATTAGAGACCAATTGGTTAAAACTAGAAATACACCCAGACCCAAAATACCTACTCCCCGATCCTATCGAAACCCTAAAAGCTACAGAAGAATTAACTAAGTTAGGATTTGTTGTACTCCCTTATATACACGCAGACCCTGTATTATGCAAGCGACTAGAAGAAGTAGGTACAGCAGCTGTTATGCCTTTAGGAGCACCTATTGGTACCAATAAAGGCTTAAAGACAATGGACTTCTTAGAAATTATCATAGAGAACAGTAAAGTTCCCGTTATTATTGATGCTGGTATTGGAGCTCCTTCTGATGCAGCTAAGGCTATGGAGATAGGTGCTGATGCTGTACTTGTTAATACTGCCATAGCAGTAGCTGGTAACCCAAAACAAATGGCAACTGCTTTTAAACTTGCTGTCCAAGCCGGTCGTCTAGCTTATGAAGCTAAACTACCGGCTATACTAAAGCGCGCTCAAGCTTCTAGTCCACTAACCGCATTTCTAACAGAGTAAACTATGTCCTTTATACAAACTTATGAACAATACGACTGGGAAGAGATTAAGAAAAAAATCTATGAAACAACCTCTGCTAAAGTAGAATACAGTCTCATAAAAAATAAAAAGACACTTACTGATTTCTTACATCTCATCTCTCCCGCTGCCGCTCCTTATTTAGAGCAAATGGCACAAATAAGTCAACAGCTTACGCAAAAGAGATTTGGCAAGACGATATCATTATACGCCCCTATGTACCTAAGTAATGAGTGTAATAATATTTGTACCTATTGTGGTTTTAGTGTAGATAATAATATTCGAAGAAAGACACTAACTCCAAAAGAAATAGAACAAGAAATTACTGCAGTAAAAACACAAGGCTATGATCATATCCTACTTGTCACTGGAGAAGCTAATCACGTAGTCAATATCAACTACTTCAAACAAAGTATAGAACAAATACAACAGTCTTTTTCTACCATCTCAATAGAGGTACAGCCCCTAAAGCAAGATGAATACGAACAGTTAGCTGATCTTGGTGTATATGCTGTACTAGTATATCAAGAGACCTATCATAAAGAAGTCTATAAACAATATCATCCTAAAGGGAAGAAATCTAACTTTGAATATAGACTAGACACCCCTGACAGAATAGGGAGAGCTGGCATACATAAAATAGGACTAGGTGTTCTCCTTGGACTAGAAGACTGGCGAGTAGATAGTTTCTTTAATGCGCTTCATATTGATTATTTACAAAAAACCTATTGGCAAACGAAGTATTCTGTATCATTCCCTAGATTAAGACCAGCAGAAGGTGTTATAGAACCGAACTTCATCATGGAAGATAGAGACCTCATACAACTATTATGTGCATACAGAATTTGGAATGAAGACCTAGAGATATCCATCTCTACCCGTGAGAGTAAAATCTTAAGAAACAATGTCTTCAAACTAGGAGCTACTACTATGAGTGCTGGCTCAAAAACCAATCCGGGAGGATATAGTGTAGCAGAGGACTCACTAGAGCAATTTGAGATTTGTGATACGAGAAGTACATCCGAAATCTATCACCTTATTAAAGAATCAGGATATGAACCTATATGGAAAGATTGGGATAAAGCCTATCAATAATTAAACAATTGTAATATGGATACAACAGATTTCTTACGATATAATAGACAGATGAATTTAGCTGAAATAGGTATAGATGGTCAAATGAAGATTAAACAAGCTAAAGTATTAGTCATCGGTGCTGGAGGATTAGGTTCTCCAGCATTGACCTACTTAGCATGTTGTGGCGTAGGTACATTAGCTGTCATAGATTATGACACCATAGAACATCACAATCTCCATCGACAAATACTATTCACAGAGATAGATATCAATAAAAATAAAACAACAATAGCTACACAAAGAATTAAAGAACTAAACCCTCATATACACTTTACTGCCTATAATGAGAAACTAACAAATGTAAACGCTATAGATATACTATCTCCTTATGACATCATAGTAGATGGCAGTGATAACTTTGATACTAGGTATTTAGTCAATGATGTAGGTGTAAGCTTAGATAAGACTATTATCTATGGAACTATATTCGGATTCGAAGGACAACTAAGTGTATTTAATTATAAAGGCTCACATAATCTGCGTAATCTATTCTCAGAACCACCTGCAGAAGAAGATGTCCCTAACTGTACTCTTAATGGGGTACTAGGAACATTTCCAGGTATTATAGGAACTATGATGGCACATGAAACACTTAAAGTCATCCTAACATTACCGGCTCTTAGTAATCAACTACTAATAATAAACACCTTAACATGGCAGGTAACAAAATTAAATTACTAATTACTTTTGAGGTAAATACTCCATAAAAACTTCTCTTGGTATTTCATAAGCACCTAAGGAGTCTAAATGACTATTATATACTTGACAATCTAGCAATTTATAATTCTTGCTTTCTAAATACTCACATAAATAAATAAAAGCGACTTTACTTGCATTAGGAACAGATGAAAACATACTTTCTCCACAAAAAACAGGTGCCATATCTACCCCATATAAGCCCCCTACTAATTCTCCATCTTGCCAGACTTCAACAGACTGAGCCAAACCTAGTTTATGTAAATTGCAATATGCTTCAATCATATCATCTGTAATCCAAGTTCCCAATTGTCCGTCGCGTTTAGCATTTTGACAATTGCTAATTACATCAGCAAAACAAGTATTGAAAGTAATTTTAAATTGTTCTTTTTTAAGTATACTACGCATACTTTTAGAAATATGTACTTCATCAGGTGCGAGCACCATACGCATATCAGGCGCCCACCAAGTAATAGGCTCTCCATCTTCAAACCATGGAAATATACCAGACTTATAGGCGAGTATAAGTCTATTAGCAGACAGGTCTCCGCCTATTGCTAATATACCTGATTCGTGCGCATTCTCCACTGATGGAAAATACAAGTAATTACTATCTATAGATGATATCATAATAGAAAAAAAAAGTCCCTAAGAATAGAATACTTAGGGACATATATACTATTTTAGAATGGTAAATCGTCGTGATCTTCTTCAGAATAACTTGAAGCAGGAGGAAACTGTTGTCCCATATTATTTTGTCCTTGGTTAAAACCTTGTTGTTGGTTTTGGTTAAAGCCTCCTTGTTGCTGCCCTTGAGTATTCTGAGCAAAACCTTGTTGTTGGTTTTGGTTAAAACCTCCTTGTTGTTGCCCTTGAGTATTCTGAGCAAAACCTTGTTGTTGGTTTTGATTAAAGCCTCCTTGTTGTTGCCCTTGAGTATTCTGAGCAAAACCTTGTTGTTGGTTTTGGTTAAAACCTCCTTGTTGAGACATACCAGTATTACCATATTGAGACTGCATATTATCTTGTTGCCCCATATATGGTTGTTGATTTTGCTCCATATTACCTCCTTGTTGAGCAGGCATCATGTGCTCTATTCTCCATCCTTGGATTGTATTAAAGTATCTAGTATCACCTTGTGGACTTTGCCACTCTCTTCCTCTCAAATTAATAGAAACTCTAACTTGTTCACCCACTTGATATGTATCTAATAAGTTTACTTTATCTTGAGTAAACTCTATCATAATATGCTGAGGATATTGCTCTTCTGTAGTTACTACAACTTCTCTCTTTCTGAATGATGAACTAATATCTTGTGTATGTCCAATTAACTTGATTCTTCCTGTAACTTCCATTTTAATCTCTATTTTTAATTACAATCTATTTGGCTAAAATTGTTTTCCAAGCCAAAGGTACATTATTTTCTTCTAAATATTTTTTTGCTAATTTAAATTTATTGATTTGATTATTAGATATCAATATTTCTTTTAACTCTTTATTTGAATTTGCAAAGCTTAGCACTTCCTCATCATTTGGCAAATGCTCAACGTTACCTAATATCCCCAAATCATTACCTGTGAATACATCACTTTCTATTGCTTCTATAGGTAACACATCTACTCCCAAACCAAGTGTAGTTAATGGCTTTTCTACTTCAAAAACACCTTCATTAGCACGTGTATACCAGTTCGCTCCCATACGTGCTACTAAATCTATCTTATGTTGATCTATTTGCCCATTTTCATCTAACACCTCTTCATTCACATGTATTTTTACAACTTCACAAATCACAAGATTTCCAGCACCTCCCTCTTGTCCAAGACCAATTACTTCTTGTACAACGCACTCATACTGTACAGGACTTTCTTTTACTCTAAATGGTTTGACTATATCTGATGGTACCATTGTCAATCCTGATTTAACAAACTCATTTACCCCATCCTTATACTCTGTGCTTGATAAAGAAGTCTGTTGAACCATATCATACGTCACCACGTTAATCACTACCTGAAGATTAGCCTGTACATTAAATAGGGTATGCTTATTAGAATTATCTCTCACACGTCTAGATGGAGAAAACACTAAAATAGGTGGATTAGTACTTACCATATTAAAGAAGCTAAACGGAGATAGATTTGGTCTACCATCAGCATCTATCGTACTTGCAAGAGCTATTGGACGTGGTCCTATAGACGTCTGCATCAGTCTCTGTAGCTCTACTACAGAGATATCATTTGGTTTTATAGATTTCATATATTCATTAAATTGAAGAAAAGTAAAGTTACAAAAGCTTTTAATAACGATAAAACTTTTAATACTTCATTAAACTAAAATCAATTCATTTATTTTAATTACTTTTAAATCTTGATATTAAACCAATTGTTATCTTGAGCAATAAGAAAGAAATATTCCGCTGGTCAGTTATCGCCGCCGCATTAATCACCTTATTAGTAATCCTTTGGAATACCTATTCTTTTTTTCAGACCTATAAAACTGAAGAGAGAACAAAGATGAAAATATGGGCAGAAGCACTGAATACCCTTGATATTGCTACATCTATTGAAGCAGATGTCTCTCTCCCCTTTTTAATTATGATGGAAAACAAAACGATTCCCATCATACAAACAGATGTAAATGACAATATATTATCTATTAACAATATAGACGAAAATATAGTCAATACGCCTGAGAAGAAACAAGCACTACTGCGCAGATTAAAATCACAAAATCCTCCTATTCTATTAAAAGTAGGTAAGCAAACACAATACGTATACTATGGCAACTCTTCTTTATTAACTAAACTAAAGTATTACCCTGTTACCCTAGTTCTAATATTTTTATTCTTCACTGTCTTATTATTTTATTTCTATCGCAGTAATAAAGTAGCTACTCAAAATAAACTATGGACAGGTATGGCGAAAGAGACTGCCCACCAGATAGGAACGCCTCTATCTTCTCTTCTAGGATGGATAGAAATTATGAGACTAGACAATGTGAATCCAGACACAATAGCAGAAATAGAAAAGGATGTAAAAAAACTGCAAATTATAGCAGATAGATTCTCTAAGATAGGTTCTATCCCTAAGCTTACTGATGTTGATATTATCTCTGAGACTCGTAAGACTTTTGATTACTTCTCTCTTAGAAACTCTAAGCAAATACTCTTTACGATGGATAGCCCAGACTATGAAATATTAATCCCTTTAAACAAAGAACTACATAGCTGGACGATAGAAAACCTTATCAAGAATGCTATAGATGCTATGAAAGGAAAAGGAAAGTTGGCTATACATATACAAGACACTCCTAAAGTGGTCAATATATTGATCACCGATGCAGGTAGTGGTATCCCAAAAAAAATGTTGAAGAAGATATTTGAGCCTGGATATACAACTAAAAAACGGGGATGGGGATTAGGACTATCCTTAACAAAAAGAATAGTAGAAGACTTCCAAAATGGAAAGATTAAAATTACTCAATCAGAAATAGGTAAAGGAACTACATTCTGTATTACGTATAACAAAAAGAGGTTGCACTAATACTAGGCAACCTCTTTACGTTATATATAATATAGTCTTATAAATGACTATTAATAGCCTTAGCAACTGCTTCAAACTCTTCTGGAGATAGCTTTTCCTTCTTAGTGAATCGCATATCATCCATCTCTTGAAGAGGAATTAGATGGACATGTACATGAGGCACTTCTAACCCCACTACAGCCATACCTACTCTCTTACAAGGCACTGCTAGCTCTAATGCTTTAGCTACTTTACGAGAGAACTTCATCAACTCTAGATATTGATCCTCTTCCATATCAAAAATCTTATTAATCTCCTCCTTAGGAATACATAATGTATGTCCCTTCGCATTAGGATTAATATCTAAAAATGCTAGAAAATTATCATCCTCTGCTACTTTATATGCAGGTATCTCTCCTGAAATGATCTTCGTGAAAATAGAACTCATAATCTATCTATGTTTTTAGTTATCTCTACTTATTTCTAATACCTCAAAAGCAATAGTACCATTAGGAACTTGTATCTCCGCAATATCACCTACAGATTTACCTAGCAACCCTCTACCAATAGGAGAAGTTACAGATATCTTACCTGCTTTTAGATCTGCTTCACTCTCTGCCACTAATGTGTAGGTAATCTCCATACCATTAGCTGTATTTTTAATTTTTACTTTTGATAATACTAAAGCCTTAGTAACATCTAACTGAGATTCATCTATTAGTCGAGCATTTGCTACAACTTCTTCTACCTTAGCTATCTTTAACTCTAATAATCCTTGTGCTTCCTTAGCTGCATCATATTCTGCATTTTCAGACAAGTCACCTTTATCCCTTGCATCAGCTATCGCTTGAGATGCTTTAGGACGCTCCACACTTTTCAACTGCTCTAATTCGTCTTTTAACTTCTTAAGACCTTCCGCAGTATAATACGAAATCTTGCTCATAATTAACTCGTTTATATAAAAACTTTAAATCCGTAACTACCATTTACTGCGAATTAATTCTACTTTACATAGCTTCAATTAGCTCTAAAACCACACTATAGTGTGCTTTAATCACTAATCTTGTTCTGTTTTGTATAATTTATTCTCGTTTAAACGTTCTTTACGGATTTAAGGTAAATAGAAAAAATCCCATAAAAACGGGATTCCTTACTATAAAGATATTTTTATTTTATTGTTAAATCAATAATTGATTGTTCTACTATATTTGTCAAATATAATTAATTAAATTTGTTTTTCAAACAGTTTATTAAAATGAAGAAATTATTTCTATTCCTTTTTACAATACTTATATCTGTCTCTTGTGGTAAAACTAATGGTAAATATACTAATCCATATTTACCTAGCCAAAGTGTAAACTTTAGTCTATACTTAAATGACCCTGCTGCGATAAACTTACTAAATCCTGGAGGTGTATATGTAGCTTATGGAGTCGGAAACAGCATAAGTGGTATAGCTATTTACAATGCAGGAGCACAGTATTTCGCTTATGAACTAACTTGTCCTAATCACAAACCAGAAGGATGCTCTGTACTAACTCGAAAAGATAATAAAGGCATATTTGTCTATTGTTCATGCAAACACAATCATGACGGAGTACAAGCTCAATTTAGCCTTATCAATGGACAATCTCTTACTCCAGGAGTACAGTACCAACTAAAACCGTATCCTGTAAGAAAACAAGGTGATTATTTACATATTAACTATTAAGCGACAGTTCTAATAATTATCTATTACTCTTTTATTCACAGAAGAATTAAATCGATTAATTACAACACCTCTAAAATCAAATAGTATTCCTCAACACCTCTTCAACATTTGTTCAAGAGTTCCCTATAAAAGAGTTCATTTATTGAAGAAATATTGAAAAAACCTTGAAGCAATCTTGAATGACAGGATTAGATATAAAAAAAGCTACTATCGTTAAAATAGTAGCTTTTCGTTTTATTATACTTCACTAATTAAAACTTAATGCTCAATCCCGCTAATATATTAAACTCTGCTTGTGGATAATAAGCAGCTCCCCATTCTGGGTCATAATATCCATTAGAGATATACTTCACATTAAATATATTGTTCGCTAGTACAGAAACTCCTACTGATCTAACCCATCCTTTTATTGGGAACTCATAAGAAGCACTTAGGTCATTGATAAAATAAGAATCAAGTTTTGATTCCTTAGCGTCTAGATTAGCCATATACTGCTCTCCTACAAACTTCGTCAGTAATGACACACTCATTCCTGATATAGGTAAATAGGTAATAGCATTAGATGCAATAAAGTCAGGTGAGAAGGCAATATTAGTAGTCCCTAGGTTAATAGGTTTATTATCTACCGTAGTCATAAAGTTTTTATTCTTATTTGCACTTATCGTTACACTAGGAGACCAATATAATTTCTCTAGCACACATACATTCGCATCTATCTCTAAACCTGCTCTATAACTATCCCCACTATTGGCTCTTAGCATTCCTCCTACATCATTAATTTCTCCTGTCAAGATCAATTGATCTTTATACTTCATATAGTACGCATTCACATTAATAGTAGCTCTATCTCCTCTGAATCTCCATCCTAATTCATAATCGTCCATACTCTCTGACTTCGGTTTTCCCTCACCCTCATAGTCCTTTCGGTTTGGTTCTCTATTACCCTTGGCATAAGACATATAAAACTGATTTTGACCATCTAGTTGGAAAGTAATTCCTCCTTTAGGATTAAAGAAGTTAAACTTATCATTGACTAACCCTGTCTCTATACCATTAGCTTCATAAGTTACTCTTCTATACTGCATATCTCCATATAGACTCCACTTATCAGCGAACTGCCAAGTCGCTTTAGCATAGAAATTAAGGTCTGTCTTCACTGCGTCATCTCTGTAATACTCATAGTTAGGGCTAAACTTTACTGGCTGTCTAGTCCATAGCACATTTCCGAAGTGATCCCCCTCATACTTATTCGCTCCTCCACCTACTATCACACTAAGTTTATCAGCTGTGTAATTAGTATTAAACACCATCCCATAGAAGTGATTATCTAGACTCTTCTGTCTTATCAAATCTGTCTTATTTACCTCCTTACCATCTACAGTAATAGGTTTAAATCCATAGCTTTTAAACTTTTGATTTTCTTTATAATTCTCATAGTATCCATCTCCTTTGGTATAATGTAAAGACACATTAGAAGACCAAGCTGATGACCACTGTTCACTCCAGTGCAATTGGTAATGTGTCTGGATATAATTATCTGTCTCATTATCGTAAAACTGTGTATTCCCTTGATCATCCTTATACTTCCCAGCAGGATTATAACGACGACCATACTTATCTATATCCGCTTGAGACACGCCATTCCAGGCTTGATACGTCTTTTGTTTCCCTCTGAATACCACAGCCTTTATTAATGAAGTCTCACCTACATACACTCCTTGTAAGTAGTAAGACTTCATGTTAGAAGACGCCCGGTCTATATATCCATCAGACTTCATATCGGATAGACGTCCAGCTATCTCAAATTTATCGTTGATTAGTCCAGTGCTAAACTTAACAGTAGACTTGCGTGTATTATAACTACCAAAAGAATTAGATACTTCTCCATTAGCTTCATGTGAGAAGTCATCTGTCTTTAGATTAAGACTAGCGCCGAATGCTGCTGATCCGTTAGTAGAAGTACCTACACCACGCTGCAACTGTAGATTCTGAACAGATGATGTAAAATCTGGCATATTAACCCAAAAAGAACCTTGTGACTCTCCATCATTATATGGAATCCCATTTAAGGTTACGTTGACACGTGTCGCATCTGACCCACGTACTCTGAAGCTAGAGTATCCTATCCCATTACCAGCATCAGTAGTAGTCACTACTGAAGTCATATAAGACATAATGGTAGGAATATCTTGTCCGAGATTGCGCTTTCCAATTTCACTCTTAGATAAGTTGGCATAAGCAATAGGCGTCTTCTCATCTGCACGAACAGCTGATAATACGATTTCGTTAAGTGTTGATTGTTGAACAGAATCTTTAACTTGTTTCTCTTGTGCATAGGTGGAACTTGCACAAACAGCAGTTACCAATAAAGATTGAAGTAATTTTTTTTTCATTCGTAAAAAAATATCTACAAATAAAAGGGGCAATTATTCTTATTAATTAATAATTACACTAGTCCATAACAGTTCTAGAGTGAACTGTATTTACTCCCTTGGCAGCATTACCTGCCCAGGTTCTATGGGTATGATCTCAGCCGTACGGCACCCCTTTGAGATTTATAGTACAAATATAGATTGTTTTTCTAAAGAAAAAAAGTAATAGTAGAACCTTACTTTTTCCAGGTGGTTGTAAAGTGATGGATACAATAAGTATCCTCAGATTTATTAAACACTTTAGTCTTATAATCTATTGGACTAAAATAATACGTTGGGTAAATAACTAAATTGTATTTATCTATTCTTTGACAACTATTATCTTTAAGCAGTCCGTTATTACTAAGCATTTTACTTATAATCACCGTATTAGGCGTTTTATTGATTTTTTTGTAAAAAGACTTTAGAAGTGGATATCTGTAAAAAGACTTAGAGCTATAATATGTCAATAATTCCGCAGTCAGAGGGTGATTAGGTACACATCCTATAACTGCTGTACACAACAAAGTCAGTGACTCTCTCCCTAAGAAAAAATCATTATCTAATAAAGGATCAAAACTCTTAAGAATCTCTACATCTGTATCTAAATATACCCCTCCATACTGTTGTAACACTTCTAACCTACAGACATCTGATACAAAAGCAAACTTCTTCTCACGATATGCCTCACTAGTAAACCTGCATTTATTAACATCATAATTCTCTTCATTCCATATCATAATTTGATAATCAGGATTATGCTTCTTCATGCTAGCAATGCATATTTCTACTGACTCGGGGAACTTACTTCCACCAAACCAACATAAATGAATTATTTTGGGAATCATATTTTTGTTTTACTACATTAATCGTTTTCTCAATGCCTTCTTTAAAGAGTTTTGCTGTTTACTCTCTTTCCTCTTTTGCAAAACTCTACGAGGTGTTTTAGTCTCTCTTCTCTCTTTTTCTATATGTAAACCAATAGACAGCAGTTGAAAAAAACGCTCTAGTACAATTGCTTTATTTTTAATCTGACTACGTGTATTATCAGCATCCAATATTAATACTCCTTCTTTCGTAAATCTGTTCTTAAGTCGTTCTAACAATAGTGTACGTTCTTCTTCTGTTATCCCTTGCGAATTCATACAATCCCAAGACAGCACAACTTTAGTAGATACTTTATTAACATTCTGTCCACCTGCTCCACTACTGCGGACGGCTTTAAAGGTCAATTCTCTTTCTATTACTTCTCTAAGCATTTTTCTTTATTTATTGTTTTATACCATGATATATAAGCCATAGTAGCAAGTACAGTAAAGACAGCAAATTGTACTGCTAATATACCGTATCCCCTGTATGCATATAGTGGAACTGATACTATATCTCCTATAATCCAAAGTGTCCAATTCTCTATCTTCTTTAGTGCCATATAATACATCCCTGTAAAAAAGATACCTGATGTAATAATATCTATATAATTCTCTGGCAATATTTCTTTGCCTGAGAAATAATAAACACCGTAAATAATAATAAGAGTTACAAAGAATATGATAACTCCCTTTACTTTTTCACTTCTATTAGTTCTACTAATCTTTAATACGCTATGTCCATCTTTCTGTCTAGACCAGTTATACCAGCCATACACACTCATTATAGAATAGTATCCATTTAAGATCATGTCTCCATAATACCCTATCACATAAAGCAAATATACTGTAATAATAGTAGCTATAATACCTGTTGGATAGACTAGGATGTTTTCTTTACCAGCATACCACACACTTAATATTCCGAATATAAACACTATTGATTCTAATACTATCTGAAGCATACTCGCTTCACTATAAGCTCCAAAGAAAAAGTCAAACATAATCACTGAATTATATATAAAAAAACCGCGATCATTAAAGAACGCGGTTCAAAAGTATCATTTATCTTTTTAATTAGTTGTTTCTACTCATTACTATTCTTAAAATATACCAGAATAAAAGCATTAATGATGCAAATAATGATAATGCAGCTGGTACGTGCTGATTAGCAGCATATTCATTTTTAATTTGCCATGTAGAGTATAAAATAGATCCTGAAGCTAATCCTACCATAGCTAAAGAAAACCATAATCCAAGGTTAAATCCGAAGATCATCCCACAAATAATCGTTCCTAATGCTAAGAAAAATCCTATGCTTAATATTGATCTCATAAAAGAGAAGTTCGCATTAGAACTAAAAACTACTCCTGTTAATCCACCGAATAATGCTAAGGTCATAATACCTGCTTGAGAAATCAATGTCAAATCATTAGTCATTGATATCGCTACATAAAGAATAGGTACAAAAATGAATGCTTCAGCCAACGTATATAGAAAGAAACCAGCATACTGTTGTGTTTTATTAGTAGTGTTATCCGCTAACTTCTGAGCATACCACGTAATTCCCATAAATGCACCTAAAACAATCAACCATGAGAATTTTCCCATTCCCATAATCTTAAACATTCCTTCCACAACAAAAGGCGTATTAAGCATAATTGTCTCCAATACTATGAATGCCAATACTCCCATTGCTAAAGTAGCATAAGTCTTCTTATAAAACTGTGCTCTGACTATCTCAGACTCCTGTGCTACTGGCACCGCATACTCTATTTTATTAAAATTACTTTCCATATCGTTATTTTATTTTTTCAAAAATACTAATTAATAATTATAATCTACACTATGATTTCGCCTCTAACGCATAAACTAATACAAAATCCCCTAAATCAGCTAATTTATATTCGAATATTTGTTTAAAAACTCCATTATCAACAACACATTGATTCTTATCTAGCATGACACTCATATCCTCCTTAAAACTCATACTACGTGATTCACACATTTTAAACATTGCTTCTTTAGCACACCAAATCTCAGTCAATATCTCTACCTCACAGTTACCCTCTTCACTTAATTTCATTTCTTCAACATTGCAAAACTTATTGGCAATTCGCTTAATTTTTTCGCGTTTCTTCTCTACATCAATACCTACATTTTCATTGCTAATAACTATAGAAGCATATTCAAATGAATGGGAGATTGAAATAAAACTTCCATCCATTAATGACGGTTTTCCATTCTCGTCATATCTTAAATCTAAATCACTATAACCAGCCCATGCTAATAAATGTCGTACCGCCAAAAATCCTTTTTGATGAACCTCAGATTTCATCTTATCTAAACGTTGCTGCGTCGCTTCACGTAATTTTATCCCCTGTTTAAGTATCTCTATATTTTCTTCTACTTTCCAGATTAATACTTTACATCTATCCTCTCTTAACTCTTTTATTAAAGGCATAACTTAACTACTAATTAATGTATACAAAGATACATCAAATAAAAAAAGACATACTAAACGTATGTCTTTTTATTTTATTAAAACGAAATCAATCGTCAAATAACTAAGATATTATTGTTTTTTTAACAAATCTCTAATTTCAGCCAAAAGATCTTCTTGTGTTGGAGCTGGTGGTCCCGCTGGCACTTCCTCTGCTGCTGCTTCTTTTTTCTTCATTGTATTAATTCCTTTAACTAATAGGAATACACATAATGCTAATAAAGTGAAGTTAATAATTTCTGTAATGAAATTACCATACGCAAACACAACGTTTCCGTCGATTCCTCTTGCAGCTGCTAATGGTGCTCCATCAGGTGCATCACCTTTTAACACTAAATACATATTAGAGAAGTCTGGTGTACCAATAATAGCTGATACGATAGGCATAATAACATCGTTAACTACACTAGTCACGATCTTACCAAATGCTCCTCCAATGATAACCCCAACTGCCAAGTCCATTACATTACCTTTGACAGCGAATTCTTTAAATTCTTTTACAAATCCCATAGCCTTTATTGTTTAAGTTTTGAAGTGTTAAAAATATAACTTTTTTACTCTACAAAAAAAATTCTTTTAACGCGAAGTGCAATACTTGTTAAAATCTCATATGGTATTGTTTTTATTTCATCAGCTATAATAGTGACAGGCAGGTCTTTACCAAAAATAACGACTTCGTCATTTTCTTGACAATTTATATTTGTTACATTAATCATTAACATATCCATACATATAGATCCAGTAATCTCAGCTTTTTGCCCATTTACTAGTACATAGCCCACAGGCCCCCACGAGCGATGTACTCCATCGGCATATCCTATTGGCACAGTTGCAATACGCGTTTTTCCCTCAGCTCGAAATCTTCGACCGTATCCTACACTGTCTTTTTCTTTGATTTCTTTGATTTGCATAATGCGAGTTTTAAGCGTGCTAACATTAGTCAATTGTTGCATTTCTTCTCTATCATTACCGACTCCATACAATCCTATTCCCAATCGAACCATATCAAATTGATACTCTGAAAAGTTAAAAATTCCTGATGTATTCAGAATATGACGTATTGGATTAATACCTAATACATGTATTAATTTATCTGAGTTATGTGTAAACATCTCTATCTGTCCGAGTGTAAAGTCTGTATATTCAGGCATATCACTTGATGATAAATGTGAGAATATAGATTTGACTTCGACTACATTAGTATGTCTAAGCACTTCTATTAATTCATCCAGATCCTCTGTCAAGAAGCCATGTCTATGCATGCCTGTATCTAGCTTGATATGGATAGGATATTCATAACAGTTGCGTTCTCTAGCTACTTTTAAGAATGCATTAAGCTCACGTACAGAATACACCTCAGGCTCTAAATCATACGCTATCATCGCAGAGAAAGCATTGATCTCAGGGTTCATCACGATAATCTTAGTATTCACACCTGCTTTGCGCAATTCTATTCCTTCATCTGCAAAAGCTACTCCTAGATAATCTACCTTCTCGTGAGCTAATAATTTAGCTACCTCATAGCTGCCATTACCGTAGCCGAATGCCTTCACCATGACCATCACTTTAGTCTCTGGCTTTAACTTTGAACGGTAGAAGTTAAGATTGTGACACATCGCAGTAAGATTAACTTCTAATACAGTCTCATGTGTTTTCTTCTCTAGCATCGTGACGATTCTATCAAAACGGAATCCTCTAGCTCCTTTGACCAAAATATTCTCATCGCTAAAATCATCTGCCGATACTTTCTGTAAAAACTCTTCAGTATCTCTGTATAGATAAGTATTCATTATTCCGATTAGATACTTACTAATGTGTTCCCCAATACCAATGACACGAGTTATCTGGTGTGTAGACAACAGTACTTTTAATTGACCATATATCTCTCCCTCCTCATATCCACTTTTAAACATATCGGATAATATCACAGTTTTAGATGTACTTACCTTATGCTTCTCTAGAAAGTCAAGAGCGATAGATAGAGATTGGTAGTCTGCATTATACGCATCATCTATTATCGTACAGTTATTCACACCGTTCTTTACCTGCATACGCAGTTCTACAGGATATAGTCCTTTGATACGCTGTACGATCTTCTCCGAGTCATATCCTAGATACGACATCGTGCTGATACAAGTCATTATATTGCGTACAGAACTAACATCTGTAAATGGAAGTTCTACTGAGTACGAATCTCTCTGATTAATAGATACGGTAAGAATAGATGAATGAAACTGTCCATAGACATTCGCTGACGTATCTGTCAAGCTCCAAGTATAGACAGAAGTAACAGGGCTAAAATATTCTAATAACAACTCATTCAGCTCACAGATAATCACCTCAGCATTCTGGAATAGTTTAGCTTTCTCACTCACTTTTTCTACTAATGAGCGAAAACCTTCTCCATGCTCTTCTGTAAGTGCTGTAAAAACTCCAATGGTTGGCTTGACAACCTTGGCAAGTTTCTCCATTTCACCCACAGTAGAAATTCCAACCTCGAAGATACCTAAGTTGTGTTTCTCCTCTATCCCAAATACAGATAGCGGAACACCCGTCTGAGAATTATAGCTCTTAGGGCTCTTGATGATCTTATACTCTTCACTTAGGAGAAAGTTTAGCCATTCTTTTACGACAGTCTTTCCTTTACTACCTGTAATTCCGATAACTGGAAAATCAAAACGATCTCTATGAAAAATAGCCGCACCCTGAAGTGCAGTTAATGTATTATTTACTTTAAAGAAAAGTACCCCTTCTATAGGACGTACCTTAGTCTGGTCAGAGATGACGATATATCTGACTCCTTTATTTACCAATTCTTCGATATAATCATGTCCATCATGATTACCTCCTTTTAATGCAAAAAATAAAGTGTGCTGATCATTTTGTAATGACCTACTATCTACGGATATATTCGAAATATCTACATATTCACTCTTACTGTTTCCTATAATATCTGCTCCAATGAATGAACAGAACGCATCCGTATTAAATTTCATTATTTTGCCTTATTTGATACACAAAGGTAAAGATAGTCATACCACTCTCTATCTATATAAAATCTTAAAAATTACATTTTATGTAAGACCAACCTTCTTCTTGTTTTTCGATGATATAAACTAATCCTGAGGCAACGAATCCAACATTCTCGATAATATCTGATTTCTCTATTTTACGAGCATTAATTGTATTCTCACACGCAAAGAATTGTATTCCTTTTTGCATCACTGCCTTTAGAGGCTCTCCTACCATCGTCTTACTTTTTCTAAGCATTCCGATACCAGGCCCATGCACGACTACTTGTATAGTTACATCCTCTTTCCAGTGATTTCTAACATTAGTTACATAAGTCATTAGTGCATTCTGTTCGTTAATGTTGTCTGTGTTTAATTGAAATACAACGTTGTGCTTTGTATTTTTCATAAGTATATCTATTTTTAAGTTTTGGGTTCTATTTTTTAAGTTCTATAAAACTACTAAAAACCACTCATATCGACTAATAAACTCTCACAAACTTTTCCTTCCATCCTCTTTAAAATTCTATTCAGATCTAAATCTATCCTTTCAAAAAAAGAAATTACTTTTTTTCGTTTTCAGCATAAATAAGTTCTTATTTATACCCTAAATTCACTTTCAATGTCTACTTTTTTTGAAAAATTACCCCAAAAACTATCTATTAGAACAATTTAACTAAAAAAAGAAATTACTTTTTTTATCACTCAAAAATACATAATGAATTAGTTATCAAAACAATACACCTAGAATGGTGGAAGTAGAAGTACTTTTGTCCAACAATACTCCTTTTATACACGTAGTATTCTCCTCTTATCTCAATGTGAAACAACATTAATCCTTACTTCTCATCCAACCTAACTTTATCCTACATTATATATAGCATAAACACAAAAAAGAAGTTCTGTGTATCCTAGGTTACATTTCTTCTCAATTTTAATCGAGAACTTTGTCTTACTAAATTAAATGTTATGGAATGGATATATGGCCCATGGCCTTGGTATGTAGGAGGATTATTCATCGCTACTACACTTATATTGCTTTTATTAATGGGTAAATCTTTTGGATTCTCCTCTAATCTACGCGCCATGTGCTCTATGATGGGAGCAGGGAAGAGTTGTGATTTCTTCTGCTTTAACTGGAAGGCTCAGACCTGGAACTTACTCTTCTTAGTAGGTACCATCCTAGGAGGATTCATCGCATACCACTTCTTGAGTGTTGAGCCTGCAGCTATACCTCTAGGCGAACAGACGATAGAGAAGCTCCATGCACTAGGTATAGAAAGTGCTGGCAAAGCATATATACCGACAGAACTATTCTCTAATGAAGTCTTTGGTTCTATTAAGTCTATCGGGTTCCTATTATTAGCAGGGTTCTTCGTAGGCTTTGGTTCTCGATATGCAGGAGGATGTACTTCAGGACATGCGATCAGTGGACTGAGTAATCTACAGTTACCTTCCTTAATAGCAGTAATTGGTTTCTTTATAGGAGGGTTAATTATGGTACACCTACTGTTCCCTCTTATTTTCTAATACAAATGATTAACAATATCTATATCAATAAGATACAATGAAAAAATTAGCCTATTTATTAGTCGGAATGCTTTTCGGGATAGGAATGTTTAAATCTGGAGCTGCATCGTGGTTCAGAATATATGAAATGTTCCAATTCGACAGTTTCCACATGTACGGTATTATGGGAACTGCGTTAACTATCGCTGTTGTCGCGACCTATATTATCAAGAAAAAAAACATTAAAGATTTCTCTGGTAACCCGATAGAGTTCACCCCAAAAGAGAAGAGTGTACCACGCTACCTAATAGGAGGTGTCTTTTTCGGATTAGGATGGGCATTAGGAGGAGCTTGCCCAGGGCCTATGTTTGCCTTATTTGGAGCAGGCTTTTTACCTATTCTGATTGCGATTATCGGAGCATTATTAGGAACTTGGTTCTATGGGTTGATTAGAAAATGGCTTCCTCATTAATACAAGATTTCTTCCTTAGTTTACAATACTTTTAATATATTGGCTTCAATAAAGTAAATCACAGCTAATAATCATTTGTTTATTCTTTTATGGAGCATATTATCAGAAATAAGTACAGTCCTATCTTTGAGGAAAAACTATTAGACGAAATCATAGAAGTATCAACGATAAAAGACTTTAAAGAAGGGGAAAAACTAATGGAGATAGGAGAATATATAAAAAAAATTCCCTTGCTATTAGAAGGAGCTATAAAAATCATACGAGAAGATCAGCGAGAAGGAGAAATAGTATTATACTATATAGAAGAAGGAGATACTTGTGCGATGACACTGACCTGCTGTTTAGGCGAGACTAAAAGTCAAGTACGCTCTATAGCTGAACGCAATGGTAGTGTAGTCTTAGTTCCTGTAGGAAAAATGGATGAATGGCTGGTAAAATATAAGAGCTGGCGAAACTTCGTACTCAACAGTTATAACAACCGTATGAACGAAATGCTGACTGCTATCGATAGTCTTGCCTTTATGAATATGGAAGAACGTCTATGTAACTTACTAAGAAGTAAAGCGAAAATATACAATAGCCGCTTTATCAACAATACACATCAAGAATTAGCTGATGAACTAAACACTTCTAGAGTAGTGATCTCTAGAATACTAAAAACTTTAGAAAACGAAGGTATTATACAGCTCAATAGAAAATACATCGAGCTACTTAAGCCTTAAGTACAGATATGGATTATACAGGATTAATAGGTTATGCTCTAGCCTTACTTATCGGAATATCACTAGGCCTTATCGGTAGTGGTGGGTCTATACTCACCGTACCTATCCTCGTGTATATCATGAAGGTAGAACCATTCGTAGCTACAGCATACTCACTATTCATAGTAGGATCTACTTCCCTAGTAGGTGGGGTAAAAAACTATATAGACAAAAAAGTAGATCTAAAAACAGTATTGCTCTTCGGGATACCGTCTGTCATTACAGTATATATCACGAGAGCCTACTTACTACCACTCGTACCAGATGTAATATCTATTGGTAGTTGGAATATAGATAAGAATATAGCATTGATGATCTTATTTGCTTTGGTGATGTTCACTTCTGCTACTAAAATGATCAGACCTCGAAAAGGGATAGAAGTACAAGATAACAAACCTGCCTTATCAGGGCTAGTCTTACAAGGTATCCTTATCGGACTACTAGCTGGTACAGTAGGAGCTGGAGGTGGATTCTTAATCATACCTGCCTTAGTCTTATTTGCTAAGATGCCTATGAGACAAGCCGTCGGCACCTCATTATGCATCATCGCTATACAGTCGTTAATAGGTTTTTTAGGAGATCTAGGTCATACCACTATGGACTGGGCGATGCTACTTACTTTTAGTGGAATATCTATAATAGGAATCTTCATCGGGATCTATTTAACAAAGTACGTCCCTGACAAAAATTTAAAAAAGAGCTATGGTTATTTCGTACTGATCATGGCTATTTATATCCTAATTAAGGAAGTGTTTTTATAGTTTGTAACCTAAGTTACTTTCATTTCAAAAACATCTTCTTACTTTTACTTCAAACAAAGAAATAAACTACAATATGAAAATAGAACAAATTTATACAGGATGTTTAGCTCAAGGAGCTTACTATATAGAGAGCAACGGAGAAGTTGCTATCATCGATCCACTAAGAGAGGTACAGCCTTACTTAGACAGAGCTGCTAAAGATAATGCAACTATAAAATATATCTTCGAAACACACTTCCACGCAGACTTCGTGAGTGGACACGTTACATTAGCTGAGAAAACGAATGCTCCTATCGTATATGGACCAAATGCTAACCCAACATTTAAGGCACATATCGCTACAGATGAAGAGGTGTTTAAAATAGGAAATATCACGATCACAGCACTACACACTCCTGGGCATACAATGGAGAGTACTACGTACTTACTAAAAGATGAGAGTGGAAAAGATCACGCTATCTTCAGTGGAGATACGTTATTCTTAGGTGATGTAGGTCGTCCTGACTTAGCTCAGAAAGCGGCTGACTTGACTCAAGAGCAATTAGCTGCTACGTTATACAATAGTTTACGCACGAAGATTATGCCGTTAGCAGATGACGTTATCGTATATCCTGCACATGGTGCTGGATCTGCTTGTGGAAAGAACTTAAGCAAAGAAACAGTTGGTACTCTAGGAGATCAAAAACAAACGAACTATGCGCTACGTGCTGACATGACAGAAGCAGAGTTTGTAAAAGAAGTAACAGATGGTCTACTACCACCTCCTGCATACTTCCCACTAAATGTGAAGTTAAATAAAGAAGGATATGAGAATGTAGAGACAATCATCAACAACAATAAAGCCCTTACACCAAAAGAGTTTCAAGCCGTAGCTGAAGAGTTTGGTGCATTATTATTAGATGTACGTTCTGCTTCAGACTTCGCTAGTGGACATATACCAGGTGCTATCTTTATCGGATTAGATGGGCAGTTCGCTCCATGGGTAGGTGCATTAATCACAGATATTAAACAGCCTATCTTATTAATCACTCCTGAAGGGCGTGAAGAAGAAGCTGTCATCCGTCTATCTCGTGTAGGATATGACAATACGCTAGGGTATCTAAAAGGAGGATTCTCTACTTGGAAAACAGAAGGATTTGAATACGATACTGTACAACAGGTAACAGCAGAAGAATTAGCAGATAAAATAGCAAATGAAGATATCAAGGTAGTAGATGTGCGTAAACCAGGAGAATATAATTCTGCTCATATTAACTATAAAAACTTGACACATTCTCCATTAGATTATATCAATGATAATATCACCGACTTCCCAACAGAAGGTAAATTCTTTATCCACTGTGCAGGAGGGTACCGTTCATTAATCGCGTCTTCTATTCTAAAAGCTAGAGGATACCACAATATGATCGATGTAATCGGAGGTTTTGGCGCTATCAAGAACACATCTATCCCATTACAAGAAGGAGCTAGCTGTACAGCAACCTGTCCAACAACTAAACAATAATACAATGAGTAATTTTCAAGAGTTAATCGATAGAGATCAGTTAACTTTAGTTGATTTCTTCGCTACATGGTGTGGACCATGTCAGATGCTAGCTCCTGTGCTAGAGGAAGTAAAAAAAGAGTTACAGGATGATATCTCTATTATCAAAATAGATGTAGATAAAAATACTGCTCTTACCACACAGTACAGCACACAATACCAGATGAGAGGTGTACCTACACTAATGCTTTTTAGAAAAGGTAAACTTCTGTGGAAACAATCTGGATATATGGATAAACAGACCTTACTAGGTCATATAGATCAGTATAAACATAATTATTAAAATAAGGCTACTCTATCTAGAGTAGCCTTATTTTTTACAATAGCATTCAAATATTTAACGCCCACTATTTATCAGACTATCAATTTATTAGAATTTATATTATATATTTATAACAATTAACCTTAATTACTGATTTATGAAAAAAATAGTATACACACTTATGTTTGCATTGACCATAAGTGCTGCAGATTACGCCTATGCCCAACAGAAGGAAAAACCAACCTTTGTAACTTCTGTTGAAGATATTAAAGAATACAAATTATCAAATGGATTAAAAGTACTTTTACTACCTGATGCAACACAGAACAATGTCATCGTAAATATTGTTTACAATGTAGGTTCAAAACATGAGGGTTATGGTGAAAAAGGAATGGCTCACTTGTTAGAACACATGCTATTTAAGAGTACTACTAAACTAGGTGATATCAAAAAGATGTTATCTGATAAAGGAGGTAACGCACAAGGAACAACATGGTATGATAGAACAAACTACTATGAAGTATTTGCGGCTAGTGACGAAAACCTATCATGGGCTTTAGAGATGGAGGCAGATCGTATGATTAATGCCACTATCTTACAAGAAGATTTAGACAAGGAATTTTCTGTAGTGAGAAATGAGTTTGAGATAGGAGAAAATAATCCCACTAGAGTATTAATGGAAAGAACTATTAATACAGCCTACTTATGGCATAACTATGGATTAAGTACTATCGGATCTAAAGAAGACATCGAACGTGTAAAAACACCTCAATTAAGACGTTTCTATGAAAAGTATTATCAACCTGATAATGCTACGCTAGTTATCTCTGGTAAGTTTGACGAAGCTAAAGCTTTAAAATATGTTGAAGACTATTTTTCTGTTATTCCTAAACCTAAACGTGTATTAGATGAGATCTTCACTGTAGAGCCTGCACAAGATGGAGAAAAGTATGTAGAAGTTAGACGTGCTGGTGATTCTCAACACATCAATATTTTATATCACGCAGCCTCTTTTGCAGATAAAGACTATGCGGCATTAAGCGCTTTAGAGTCAATCTTAAACAATGACCCATCAGGATATTTATACAAAGAATTAGTAGAGACAAAGAAAGTGTCGAGTCTTTGGGCGTTTAATCCAACTGTTAGAGATGCAGGCTTTGTTTTATTTAACTTTGACGTTCCCAATGATAAAAATCTAGAAACAACGCTTAAAGATGTAAAAACAGCTTTAGCTAAAATAAGTAATATCAACTATACACAAGAGGATCTAGACAGAGCTAAAACTAATATTCTTAAAGGCTTAGAAAATATTAAGAATAACACAATCGGTTATACAATTAATCTAACAGAGATAATAGGAGCTGGTGATTACCGCTTGGCTAATCTATATAGAGATAATATAGAGAACTTAAAACTAGAAGATATCAATAGAGTTGCTAAAAAATACTTTAAAGATAATAATCGTACAGTCGGTTTATTCATTCCTTCAAAAGATGAAGTGAGAGTTAAAGCAAATGAGATTCAAAATAAAGATATCAAATCTTTAGTTGAAAACTATAAAGGAAAAGAATCTTCAGGAGAGTTAAGACCATTTGAGGCAACTATTTCTAACTTAGAAAAAAATTATTCTACTGGTAAACTTAAGAATGGTTTGAAATATGGTATCATAGATAAAGATATCAAAGGTGAAAAAGTTATCATTAGTATGACACTACCAGTAGGTAATCAGAAAGACCTATTGAACAAACAATACATCGGAGAATTCACTGCTGACTTGTTAACAGCAGGAACTAAAACAATGACTAAACAACAGATCAAAGATAAATTAGATCAACTGAAGTCTTCTGTTAATATTCGCTTTGGAGGTCAAAATATTTTCATTAGTGTGTCGTCATATAGAAACAGTATAGATGAAACAATGACCATCTTAAAAGATATTTTATCTAATCCTATATTTCCAGAAACAGAATTGGATAAACTTAAGTTAGAGACTATAACAGGAATAGAAGCTCAACTGAGTGATCCGCAGACTATAGCTTTTACTAAAATATCTCAATTAACATCTAAAGAGGAGAAAGGAAGTATCTTCTACACATCTACTCCACAAGAAGATATCGCTGGATATAAAAATGTAACAGTTAACGCAATAAAAGAGTTTTACAAAGCATTCTTTGGTGCAAACAATGGGATAGCTACAGTAATTGGAATGAATAATAAAGAAGCTGTAAACAAGTTATTTGAAACTACTTTCAGCAACTTCAATAGTACTGTAAAATACGAAAAAGCGCTTCCTAATTATGTAGAAACAAAACAAGACAAACAAACGTTTGAAACTCCTGACAAAGAGAATGCTGTTGCAGTAGGTAAAGTAGGATTCAAAATGAATAAAACTAATCCTGATTATGCTGCTCTAGTATTTGCAAATGAAGTAATGGGAGGTGGTTTTATGACTGCACGTATTCCTCAGCGATTACGTGAAAAAGAAGGTATTAGCTATGGTGCAGGTTCTTCACTAAGTGTTCCTAATGATCCTAAAAGAGAAGATTCTGCTTGGATGATTTATGCTTTCCTAAACCCTACAAAGCGTGCAGAAGTAGAAAAAGCTATCAATGAAGAGTTTAATAGACTGATTACCTCAGGTATAACTGAAGAAGAATTAGTAGCTAATAAAACTTCTTGGAAAAATGCTAGACAAACTAATCTAGGTTCTGATGGTTATCTAATAGGATTATCTAATTCATTATTATTATTTGATATACCATTCACAGACCATGATAAACTAAATGGAGAAATAGAAAAAGTAACAATTAAACAAGTAAATGACGCTGCTAAAAAATATTTACAGCCAACTAAATTTACTACTGTTTATACAGGTGATTTTACTAAGAAGTAATCTAATATTTTAATACATAAGCTAGAAACGCCCATTGAGTCTCAATGGGCGTTTCTTTTACACACTTAAATATCAATTTTATTAACAACTAAAATCAACAGATGTTATTCCAGCCAAATAAATAAAGTGTTGAGCTCCTTTAGATAAATACACTTCTACTGATTGAATTTCATACTCAGCCGATGTATCAAATACAAAGTCTAAGTTACCATCATCATCTAGATCGCCAACAAATAATACCTTGATAAAAGTCTCATTAAAGCTAGGTATATCAAGAACTAACTGTTCTGCCTCTCCATTAACAACTAGATATAACTTATAGTCTTCATACTTTCTATACTTCTTTACTTTTCCATTATCATCAGTATACTGATATGAATCTACTTGTTTGCCTTCTGCCCTTAAAATATACTGTTTCCCATTAAACAGATATTCTTGTGGCATATCAGGCCATAAAGGTTGTTCTTTAATATTTACAGCAGTTTTAGTTCCCTTTTTTATCATTTTATTAGGTCCTAAGAAAAAGATAGGCTCTATTGATCCAGTTGAAAATATACCTATCTGCTGACTTTCTGTACACTCATTAGTTTGTTCACTAATCGCGTAGTCGGCCTTTAATACTTGGTACAATCCTTTCTTTTCTTCAAACGCAAGCCATTTATCATTAACCTTATCGAAATCAGACTGATGAAATTCCTTAAAATAATAGTTAGGAACAAGTATATCTAGAAAAATATTTTCTTCCTTATCAAATTGTGTTACAGCCACCTTCTCTTGTGTTTCCTCTACCACTTCTTGTACATTAGTGATCGATTCTATTGTAGACTTTTCTTCTTCTTTGGTATTCTTGCAACCAATTAATGCAAGTGTAGCTATTAATAATAAGCCTTTTCTCATCTAGTTTTTTGTATTAGTTTTTGTTTCAAAAAAAAAGACTATCAGAATTGATAGTCTTTTCATTAAATATTTTAAAAGCTGTGCTTAATCATTCAACTTTAATACAGCCATAAATGCTTCTTGTGGAATCTCTACGTTTCCTACTTGACGCATACGCTTCTTACCTGCTTTTTGTTTCTCAAGTAATTTACGTTTACGAGAAATATCCCCTCCATAACATTTAGCTGTTACGTCTTTACGCAATGCTTTTACAGTCTCACGAGCGATTACTTTCACTCCAATAGCTGCCTGAATAGGAATATCAAATTGCTGACGTGGGATAAGTTCTTTTAATTTCTCACACATCTTCTTACCGATATGATAAGCGTTATCTGCGTGCATTAATGCAGAAAGTGCATCTACTACGTTAGCATTAAGCATTACATCGACTCTAACAAGATTAGAAGTACGCATTCCGATAGGAGAATAATCAAAAGAAGCATATCCTTTCGATACTGTTTTTAGTCTATCATAGAAGTCGAAAACAATCTCTGCTAGTGGCATATCAAATGTCAACTCTACTCTACTCTCTGTAAGGTATGTTTGGTTAGTTATAATACCACGCTTATCAATACATAAACTCATTACTTGTCCAACAAAGTCAGCTTTAGTAATGATTGTTGCTTTAATATATGGTTCTTCTACTCTTTCTAATTTAGAAGGCTCAGGTAAATCTGATGGATTGTTAACGATAATACCCTTCTCTGGTTCTTTCTTAGTATAAGCTAAGTACGACACGTTAGGTACAGTAGTAATAACAGTCATATTAAACTCACGTTCTAAACGCTCTTGGATAATCTCCATGTGTAACATTCCCAAGAAACCACAACGGAAACCAAACCCTAATGCAGCAGAACTCTCTGCAGCGAATACTAATGAAGCATCATTAAGTTGAAGTTTCTCCATTGAATTACGCAACTCTTCATAATCTTCTGTATCTACAGGATAGATACCTGCAAATACCATAGGCTTTACGTTCTCAAAACCAGAAATCATGTTTTGAGTAGGTACCTTAGCGTCAGTTACGGTATCACCAACTTTTACTTCTTTTGCTTCTTTAATACCAGAGATTAAGTAACCTACATCTCCTGTTTTTATCTCTTGTTTTGGAACCTGATTCAATTTAAGTGTACCGATTTCATCTGCGAAGTACTCCTTATTCGTCGCCATAAACTTAATCTTCTGTCCTTTTTTAATCGAACCATTAATAACACGGAAGATAACTTCAATACCACGGAAAGGATTATATACAGAGTCAAATATAAGTGCTTGCAAAGGCTCTTCTGGATCTCCTTTAGGAGCTGGCACTCTCTCTATAATAGCAGCTAATATTTCTTCTACTCCTAATCCTGTTTTTCCTGATGCAGGAATAATCTCCTCGTAATCACACCCTAATAAGTCAACGATATCATCGCTTACTTCTTCTGGATTAGCACTAGGTAAGTCAATCTTATTTAAAACAGGGATTATCGTCAAGTCATTCTCTAACGCTAAGTATAGGTTAGAAATAGTCTGCGCTTGGATGCTCTGAGCTGCATCTACGATCAATAACGCACCTTCACACGCTGCAATAGACCTAGAAACTTCATAAGAAAAGTCTACGTGTCCTGGGGTATCGATTAAGTTAAGTATATATTGCTCACCTTTATATGTATATTCCATTTGGATTGCGTGAGATTTAATAGTAATCCCTCTCTCGCGCTCTAAATCCATACTGTCTAAAAGTTGAGCTTGTTGTTCACGTGCTGTAACAGTCTGTGTAGCATCTAGTAATCTATCCGCTAAAGTACTTTTACCGTGGTCAATATGAGCAATAATACAAAAGTTTCTAATGTTCTTCATCTTCGTTAAATCAAAGTTATAATTACGTGCACACGCCCATTAGAAGCATTGAAATGACATTCAATAATCGTGTAACCTCTATTATAAGACTTTTATTCTCTTCTAATTAAAAGATAATAAGCCTATATTTTGCAAATATACTTTAATCTTTCAATTTTCACTTATTTTTTTGTGCATTAGAGTGCCTCTTATTAAAAGAAAAGAGCTTTATATCAAGTTGTGTTTACAATTCAAAGTAGATTATATGTTTTTTATAGCCACTTTTAGTAACTTTATATTTTAAAATTTTAAACTATGAAATCACTACTGACAATTTCAATAGTCGCATTAACTACATTAGCTAGTTGTGGACAAAAAAGTGATGTTACTAAAGACCACATTATACTACCTAATAACCTTAAGGAAGTTTCTGGGTTATACTATGATAATACATCTAGTTCTTTCTGGGCATTACAAGATAGCGGTAATAAAAGCGAACTATATCAGATTAAAACTGATGGAAAAATAGCTCATACTTTAAAAATAAAAGACCAAAAGAATATAGACTGGGAGGAATTAACAGCAGATAAAGAAGGTAACCTATACATCGGTGACTTTGGCAACAATAAGAATACACGAAAAGACCTGCGCATTCTCAAAATCAACAAAGATGACTTACAAAAAGACAAAGCAAACGTCGCAGAAATCATCACATTCGAATATCCTGAACAAGAGACTTTTCCCCCTAAGGACACGGAATTATTCTATGATGCTGAAGCATTCATTTTATACAATAATAACTTCTATATCTTCACTAAGAACAGAAGTAAAGGCTTTGATGGAACTTCTTTAGTGTATAAAGTACCTAACATAGCAGGACATCACCAAGCAGAACATGTACAAACCTTTAATGGATGTAATATATATAAACACTGTGCTATCACAGGCGCTGCTATGAGTCCTGATGAGAAGACCTTTGTCTTACTCTCTCACTCTAAATTATGGATAATAGAGGGCTTCAACCCCAATGCTATTATGGACGGAAAAATAACAGAGCACAAACTACATCATGTTTCTCAAAAAGAATCTGTTACTTTCGGAGACAACAACACTGTTTATCTGGCAGATGAAGTAAAAGATAAAAAAGGTGGTAAAATATATAAAGTGGATTTGAGTACATTAAAACCCAAACCCTAATCCAAATACAAAGCGACCTCCATCTGCACTGCTAAAATATGAGCAGTGTAGTGTCGCTTGTTCTATTGCACTTACCCATAAACCTGCTCCATAAGAGTTGTGCCATTTATTAGACACCTCACCTGGCTGCCATACTCTACCATAGTCAAAACCACCATAAAAACCATAGCTCATTGGGATAAATCCTGCTGTAAACTGACCCGCATTATATCTCAAGTCTGTTGTTTGCACCAAAGAACTCTTACCTGTAAAACGCTCTGGTCTAAATCCTCTCAGATTAGCATTACCTCCTATCACAGCTGCATGGTAGAAGTCATAGTTATTATTTAATCTAGTCTGATACGTAAAATTGGTAGCAAATACTAAGTGCTCTGCTCTATCTATATTATGTATAAAGTTGGCTTTCACATCTAAATAAGGGAAGTTCTGCTCAGTTTCTTTCAGATTCATCTTCCATCCTAACTTCGAATTAAACCCAAAACCTACAGTCGGATTAGCTGGATAATTATACTGTTCATAGCTATACTCTAACTTGACTCCTCCATAATGTTGGAAGTCAAAAACTTTAGTGTTAACAGACTCAGGATTATCAGTGATAAAACGACCACTCTTATCTTGTACTTTTAAAGCATTATATTCTACGTTAGCCTCGAAGCTTCCACCTTGCTTTCCTTCATATCTATAACCTGGTGTTACAGAATAACTCTCTACTCGAACACGCTTATAATCATCTCCTTTTTCTTCATCGAAATAATAAGTTTCATTACCTAGACCATAGTAATTCACAGCGAAATTAGGGCTAGTCGCTCTACCGGCAATAGTAAACATCCAATTATCTGTAGCATTAGGAAAAAAACCTTTATACTCTCCTTCAAATCCTTTTGTATTAAAAGAATAAAAACCTTTTATTACATGCTTAGCGGTATAAGGATCTTGCAAAAACTTAGAGCGAGTAGAACTATATAAAAAACCTAATTTGACTCCGTCCTCAGGATTATACCCTACATTAGGTAATAACATATTAATGTTCAATGGAACATTCTCATAGTTAAAATTATTAAGGTCATACTTATTCGACAAGATAGTTGTCGTTCTAGTACTTTGTGAAACTACTTCATTTTTCTTGTCTGCATAATCATAAACAACAACCTTAGAAGAATTATCAATCAAGAATGAATCTTGGTTCTTACCTCCTATTAATCTCACTTTTATTTTAGCTTTCTCATCACCTGTCACTTTAAAAGTATCTTCGTCATTCAAACCATAAACCCATAACTCCTTTGTTTCACTAGCTTTGTAAACCTTTTCAAACACAAGTACTTCACCATCTTTCTTAACTCGATATTGTTTTAACAATACATCGCCACCTACCAATCTCTCGATATTAAATAAGTCTTTCTTATCAGTCCCCGACAAGATTACATACTCTCGTAATTGTTTATAATATTTTGGTATGAATTGCTCTATCTTACCTCTTCTTGCTTTAAATATTCTTTTGATGTCTTCAACTTCATTGGTCTGCACTTCTTTAGGTAGTTTATTAAAGGCTTCATCTAAAGTCTCATCATCTAGTTTCTCTACAATATCCTTAGCCTCTCTTAACCAGTCTTCTTCAGAAGTCTCTTTTAACAAATACTGATCTAATGGAAATGCAGTTTTATTTATCCAACGTGGATTAGCAAAGTCTTCTGTATAATTCTGCATATGTCTAAGTGGTGGAAGCTTCTTGATCAGTGATAATAATGCTCCATCTATCTTAGCGAATGCTTGATCTCTATCTCTAGGTACAGGTCTATATACAATCTTATCTCCTTCTGTAAACTCCGACCATCTCCATTGGTCTCCGTGCCTATCCCAATCCCCTATCAACATATCAAAGATACGAGCACGCATATATGCTTGTTGATCTACAGTATATTTCTCATCCTTACGCAGTTTTGCGATAACATCAGTTGTACTAACTATTGCCTTAGTGTTCCCAAAGCTAGCTTCATCCTCATATCCCGATGAAGGTCGTTCTTCTATCATATATAATTCGTCACCATACTTATCATTAAAACGTCCCAAAGCAGACTGTTTAGGCACATAATACAACTCTGGATTAGTGTGATACATCCCTATCTTATCCGCTAAGCCATCAAGTATAAATGGTGTATACGGATGTGAAGTAGTATAGAAGTCATAGATAAAGCGCTCTGCCCAAGTATTCTCGAAAGAGTTCATCACGTACTGATCTTTAAAGACTGCTGTCTGTACGAATCTTGACACACTCTTTCTCACTCCACGCATTACATATTCTTTACCTTCTTTATCTACTAACCTCAACGACATAGATTGGTTACCCCCTCCAGATATAGTAGGTGTTAATCCTCCTTTTAACGTTGTTAAATCAGCTACAGATGCAGTAATTGGTGTACCATATACATCTCTATAATGCTGCCCCCATAAGAACTTATACCAACCTGTCTTTTTTGTCCATTCTGTAGGATATACACTTGCTTTGACATCTTCTCTACTAACTTCTTCATTAGCTGATAGAGAAGCATAGTTATCTCCAAAAGCCCCTAATATTTCTTGATTATAAATCTCTTTATATTTTCCTTCTTTATATCCATAGAATACTAATCTCGTACTTCTATCTTTCATTACCTCAACCTTTGTATATCCATATACTCCAGCTGAGAAGTCACCTTGCTCTATAGCACGCGCTGGTGATAGATTACTCATTGCACCACTTATAATCTGCTTTACTCCATCCCTTTCTATATACTGCATATTATGTTCATGTGCTGAAACAATAATTACGTTATTATACATTTGAGCTGTTGTGCGAATACGCTTATTTAATTCGTTATATTTCTTGCTTTGTAAATCTTGACTATTAAAGCCTGCCATTGCACGAGTATAAGTATAAATATTACCTATCACAGGTAATGGCACATTATTACCTAAAGGAAACAAGTGATCCTTTGTAGAAAACTTTCCACCATAATTACCATTACTATACACAGGATGATGCATAGCTAATAGAACAACCTTATTTTGGTTCTTATTTATCTCTCCTCTAACCTCTTCAAAAAAATCCTCTCTAGTCTTAATATCACAATCTTCATTGATATTTGAATGTTCATCCCAATCCTCTAAATACCATTGACTATCAATAACGATTAAAACAGTTTCGTCATTTACTTTATATCTTTCTAAACCACATATTTTTCGGGGTAATACTATTTTTTTATCTCCTGTTTTTTCTACTAAATAATCGCCTAAACGCTTTATGCCTTCATAACCTTTACTCCAATCAGACTCACCATTAATAAAAACCGCGTCTCCTTTATTCTCTTTAATTAACTCTATAAGAGAACCTATTTTGCTTTCTGCTTCTATTCTCTTTTTTGAAGACAAACTAGGCATTCCACCTTTAGTATTATTCCCTAACAATACTAAAGTAGAGTTTTCATCACCATCTTGCTTCACAATATTTCTAAATGCTGTCAAATGCTCCTGTTCATCTCTATTTCCAGCTTGACTAAGATTCCCAACTAAATAGTACGTATGGGCAATTTTCGAATCATTAATTCGTTCTTGTGAGAGCATATTACTATTTTTATTGTTGTATTGAGGTTCTAATGTAGCACAAGACATTAATCCAACTAAGGAGATTAACAATAAAGTAGCTGCTATTTTAGTTAGCTTTAACGATAAGTAAGAAAATATTTTCATATTTTTAGGGTTATAAAGGTATTTACATCATGACTATTCTACAAAAAATCGAAGAACATATCTTTCAGATACACAAAGATACATTATCACATCAATATACATACCACAACTTTAACCATACTCTACGCGTAGTAAATGGATTAGAGGAAATTTTAACACATATAACTGTTACAGACCACGAAGCTGATCTTTTACGTTATGCGGCGTGGTTTCACGATGTAGGATATATTAACTCTTGGGAGGGTCATGAAGAAAGAGGAGCACAAATTGCACAAACATACTTATTAGACAATGGTGTAGCGCACGATGATGTACTAACTATTATGCAATTAATCCGTGCAACCAAACTTGATTATATCCCTGAAAACGATTTAGAATGTATTATTAAAGATGCTGACTTCGCACATTTCTCAGATGACAATTATGTAGAGACAAGCAATCTATTAAAAAAAGAAATAGAACATTTATGTGATAAAACATTCACTCAATTAGAATGGTTGGAACAAAACAGAGATGTAATGCTCTATAAACACCGTTATTATACTACATATACACAGCAAAAATGGCAGCCAACTAAACAAAAAAACTTGTTAGATGTACTAGCAAAAATTGACAAAATACAATCAAATAAAAAGAAGAAAGAAAAGATTGACTCTAATAGAACTATAGATACTCTATTTAGAACTACATTAAGGAATCATACTTCTCTTAGTGCAATTGCTGATAGAAAGGCAAATATATTACTATCTGTTAATGCAATCATTATCTCAATATGTCTATCTACTCTTATTCCAAAGCTAGATAGCCCTAGTAATGCGCATCTAATAATACCTACGTTTGTCTTATTAATCTTCAGCGTAGCTACTATAATATTCGCTATACAATCTACACGTCCTAAACTAACTTCCGGTAAATACACCAAAGAACAAGTACAAAATAAGGAAGTGAATTTACTGTTTTTTGGAACATTCCATCAAATGCCTTTTGAAGAATACGAAGAGACATTAGGTGAAATCATGAAAGACAAACAATACCTACATCATGCACTGACTAAAGACTTATATAGTCTCGGAGTAGTACTAAACAAAAAATACAAGTTTTTGCGTATTACTTATACCGTATTCACTGTTGGTATTCTGTTATCTGTTCTTGCTTTCACACTAGCTTTTAAAGGTATTGGTTTTTAAGGAATCTATGCATTAGTGTACTATAGTCTAACTGATCTACATCATAATCTAAATTGACCCCTATGCGTATTCCTATTAATCCTGATACGCTTTGCATGTCTTCTATAAGAAATTGTTCTAGATTATTATCTAGTAATCCTATTTTTTGTCCAAATTGAATATATCCTAAATATTCCTCTAAATGATAATTAGAGGCAAATGCTATCGTTATTTTACGAGGTTGTACAATGCGTTCAGTAGATCCTTTAACACAAGCTTTATCCAGTCTCTTTTTTATAATCTCGTAACGAGTATTATATGATCCATCGATATCAAAGCGCTTTTCATCTAGTCTAAACTGAATACCTAAAGAAGAGTCATAAACAAATATTAGCACTGTCACATCCATCTCTAAGGCATCCTGTATATTATTGCGATAATGTATACACATTTGCTCACTCATCACCTGTAGCTGCCACAGTCTTAAATTATGTAGATATGTAAAATCAAATGATTTGTTAGGACTAATAGAACTACCTATATACAGATTATGTTCTACACCATCTGTCTTAAATCGTTCATAATAATGAGGAAAAACCTTTTGAGCTGACTCTTGACGAAAGTCTAATAAATCCGAGAAGGATTTATTCATCTTTGCAACTTGTGTATCATATATTTTTCTGTATTTATAATATATACCTAACTGCATATCTATAAACATAAAATAATCCTCTAACTTCTGTTTACAGAACAGGTGTTCTTCTTTCGTTAAATACGAGTGTATTTCATTCGTTACATAATTCTGAATACGCTGTTCTAATCCTGTAACGAAATTACTATCTAATTGACGCAAATAAGCTTGTAATTTAAGTATATGACGTTCTAGTATCAAAGCATTCTCTTGTAAAGAACAATCACCAAAGACAGCTATTAATTTCACTAATTGTTCTTTAAGGTCACCAAAGATGGCCTGATTACGCAGTGCTCCAGACCCTTTAATGTCTATCTCACCATACAATGGATACACATTCTTAAATGAAATAGGATTAATAAACACATCCTTCTCCACTACGCTATCTATATAATTTCGTCGCGCTTCTTCTAAGAATTTCCAATATACACTAGGATGTATAGTTGTAAACTCTCTTTGTATAATTGCCTCAACGTGATTTTGCATATCTGCTTTTACTCGTTCGAATGTCTCAGAAATAATAGGCATAATCCCGTTCAACTTCTGAGCATTCACACTATTTAGTACTCTAGCATCACTAGAGACAATTTCAAAAACCCCTTCTATTCCACTAGAAATCACCACAGGACTAAACAAGCAACTCCTGATACCCTGTCTTTTTAAGTGAAGACACATTTCTCTTTCTTCTTCCTCATCTAAGGCTACATCTACATCTGATATACTGTAATATCCCTTTTCATTAATCACAGCCTCATAAGCTTTCTTCGATAGAATAATAGATGGCTTTTTTTCATTCAACAAAAAACTAGACATCGCCATTATCTCATTCGTTTCCTTCTGTATTAAGGCATCTACGACTAAAGGAGTAAACCCTATTCTCAAATTCGGAACTCTAAAAATAGAGCTAAACAAAGGCTCCATAATATTACCTATACACACGCTCTGCAATTCTGACTTTAGGAAATTCTCCTTAAGTAATGACATCGCGTTCTCTATAGTAACATCTACAAGGTTAATAATACCAAAACCATTTAATTGCCAACTATGCTGAGGAAATTTCTCTTTCCACAACACTAAATCATCGAAATTATCTTCAAGTAATTCGATGTCCTCTTTAGTCAACATTACTGCATTCTCCTTAGGAATAACTTCTACAAAGTCCGCATTATATAAAACTCTATAGTGATGAATAATCCCTTTAGCATCTGGAAGATCAATGAATAGAGGTCTAGTCAAATCAAAATCAGCTTTAAAATAATGGTTCATAATTATACAACAACTTGCTACATAATACTGGTGTTGACTAAAGTCTCGAATCTCTATATTATAATTACCCCCACTCTCTTCTATGATTTTTCTAAACCTTCTACTATGGTTAAACATCAAGTTCTGAAAAGGCATACCTACTGCTTTGATTTCATTATCTGTTAATGCGATAGGAAACAGAATCTCTAAAAGCTCGTTAATAAGAACTCGGTTATCATCAAGTATCTTAGCGTCGGTTATCGGTTCTAGTAAACATGGTACGCCACTCACACGCTCCAACAAATCTTTAAAGTAGGTCTTTTTGATATCGTTCTTCTCCGGATCATTTATGAAGATATGCATCGCTTCTACTAAACGGTGAAAAGAGAACTTAATCTCAAAAGGAGTAAAATCAAAAGTCGCTAATCTCATAGTGGTGGGTATCTATTAGCTTATAAAGATACAAAATAACTAACTGTGTATCTCGTAGAGAACCTCAACTTATTTGAATTAAAGAGAACATTAACTAAACTAAAAATCAGAAATCTAAAAAATTTGTACTTTTGCATCAAATTTCCAGAACGAATATGATTAAAATAGGCAATATAGAACTTCCTGATCATCCATTACTTTTAGCTCCGATGGAGGATGTGAGTGATCCACCGTTTCGCCGTTTGTGTAAAGCACATGGTGCAGACTTGATGTATTCTGAATTTATCTCTTCTGAGGGACTAATTAGAGATGCTATGAAGAGTAAAATGAAACTAGACATTTTCGACTATGAGCGCCCTGTTGGTATTCAGATATTCGGAGGTGATGAAGATGCTATGGCAGAGTCTGCAAGAATCGTAGAAACTGTACAGCCAGATCTAGTAGATATTAACTTCGGATGTCCTGTTAAGAAAGTTGTTTCTAAAGGTGCAGGTGCGGGAGTACTTAAAGATATTGATTTAATGATTCGCTTGACTAAAGCTGTAGTTACTAGTACTCACTTACCCGTGACTGTAAAGACACGTCTTGGTTGGGATGACGAGTCTATTAATATTGACGAAGTAGCAGAACGCCTACAAGATGTTGGCGTACAAGCTTTGACTGTACATGCACGTACTAGAGCACAGATGTATAAAGGTCACTCAGACTGGACACATATTGAACGAATCAAAAACAATCCACGCATACACATTCCGATTTTTGGTAACGGAGATATAGATAACCCACAGAAAGCTCTAGAATATAAAGAGACTTTCGGATTAGATGGAATGATGATAGGACGTGCAGCTATCGGATATCCTTGGATTTTTAACGAGATTAAACACTTCTTTAATACTGGTGAGATTTTACCCCCTCCTACTATTAAAGATAGACTAGATGCTGCCAAAAACCACTTAATTTGGTCTATGGAATGGAAAGGAGAGCGATTAGGTATCGTAGAAATGAGACGACACTATACAAATTACTTTAAGGGAATTCGCGGTTTTAAACCACATCGTTTACAACTAGTTACTACTGATGATCCAATAGAATTATTGGCACTATTTGATAGAATAGCGGAAGAATATAAAGACTACGTGATAGAATAACTCAACCTTCTTTCACATCACTTATCATCAAAAATTCCACCTCCTAGGTGGAATTTTTTTATGATAAGACTTTTATCCTACTACTATAAAACTTTAACTTATAAACATAGTAAGTCTCTTTATATTCTCCATTATTTAAACCTAAATAAATGATAGACCTATAAGCAAAAAGTAATTATAAAAACAGCTCTAAATTAGCAATGCAATCATACTACAATATGGTTTTAGAACTAATGAAAGAGCTATGAAGTAGAATTGCTTTGTAGTATTTGGTTAATGCTGATTCTAGGTTAAATATATAATGACTTAACAGAGCTACTATTTAGAGAGTGTTATTAGACAATTGGAAAAACTCCATTTTTAAACAACTGATACCATCTCTCTATATAATCGGAATTAAACTCTAATTCTTTCATAATCTGAGTAGCAAATTCTAAAGGTGCTATACCCGAGGCTGTAATAATATTAGCATCTGACACAGCTAGTTCATCAGTATAATACAGTTCTCCTTGATACGTAGTGACTAATGCTTTCAGATAAAACAATGCATTACTTGTATGTTTTATTTGGTCTAGCATCCCTCTATGCCCTAAATAAACCGTTGCCCCGCAGATAGCCGCTATAGGTAACTTATGTGTATACACACCATAGATAATTCGATCTAAATTTTTAAAATCATGCTTATTGTCTTCCCACATTTGTCCACCTGGGATAATAAACAATCTCATCTTCTCCATATCTAACTCTTCTAGGCTGATGTCTACACTCACCTTTAACCCTCCTTTAGATACAACATCAGCTCCCGTATCTGAGACTGTTAATAAGACATATCTACGATCCTCTCTTAACTCAGGCATAAGATACCCAAGCTCCCAATCCGAATATCCATCAAATAAATAAACATAAATATAATTTGCTTTCATCTTGTTCTTTTTAACAAATATAGATCAATATCATATCAATAAATACGAAACAACAGCTACAAATTATAGCAAAAAAAACTCCTTTCAAATTGAAAGGAGTTTCTTAACTTATTAATCTCTAATATGTTTATCATTGATAACATGTACATCTCGCTGTGGAAAAGGAATCTCTATATTAGCATCATCTAAAGCATTTTTCACTATTTGTTGAATCACAAAAACTGTATCCCAATAATTAGCTTTATCCATCCATACACGTACATTTAAGTTTACAGAGCTATCCGCTAAGTTATTTACAAAGATGATAGGCTTAGGATCTTGCTTCACCTCTTTATGTTTAGCTAATGCTTCTTGAATAACATTCTGAGCTGTTTTAATATTTGCATCATACGAAATACCCACTACGAAATCATATCTACGAGAAGTAATATCGCTATAATTCGTAATCACTGAGTTGGCTAATGGTCCATTAGGACAATAGATCTTTAACCCTGTAGCACCTGTAATAGTAGTATACAATAAGTCTATTTTCTCAACAGTTCCCTCTACACCTCCTGTATTAGAAATATACTCTCCAACTTTAAAAGGTTTAAACAACAAGATTAATACCCCTCCTGCGAAATTAGATAAACTCCCTTGAAGAGCTAAGCCTATAGCTAAACCAGCAGAAGCAAATATCGTCAAGAATGAAGTCGTCTCAATCCCCATAGTAGAGGCTGCTGTCACTAACAACAACACATATAATGAAGCCTGAATAATACTTAGCAAGAAGCCTCTAAGAGACTTCTCCATATTCTTCTTCTCAAAACGGTGACGTAATCCTTTTAAAAATGATTTAATAATAAAACCTCCGATTACTAATATCAGTACACCTACCCCTATCTTAGGTAAGGCTCCCATCATATTTGTAATCATCACATCTAATCCAACAGTAAATTTTTCCATAGCAACTTTTTTTCTTTTATAATTTTAATTTCTTCGCAATACTTTTTGGAATACCATCTTTATGGATCATGATATCAGTTGTTTTGTACTTCACATACTCTTTACTCATATACATATATCCCTTATAGTCATTCGTAGTTCCCCAAGAGTTCTTAATGATATAATACTCACGTCCTTTCTGATCTTTAGAAATACCTACAATATGCATTCCGTGATCATCAGTAGTTGTATAATTATCAAAAGCTTCTTGACGCATCTCAGGAGTGACTTTACGTTCAGGTTTAGGCCCGTTAAACATGTCATCTTTCTCTTCTGTAGTCATATCCTCCCAATCTTTTTCTGGTACAAAAGCCACACCATTCTTCCAGCTAAAATATTTCTCACTCACATCACCAGCCCATGCTACAGAAAATCCATTGCTAACAGCATTGTCGATAATATCGGTTAACTCATTCATCTGCACATTATAAACTTGATCAAAAGCCCAATTATCAGGTACTAATAATACGAATTTCTCATACATAGGGTAGTTTAAATCAGAGCCAATCTCTACATATTCATCAGCATTAATACCTACTACTTCCTTAGCAAAACTCTGTGGTGTATATTTTTTACCTTCCCATGTAAACTCTTTAGGAGCTTCACCTAGATAAGCATCTATCGCTGCGGTATAAGCTTTCTCCCAGTTAGGAGTTAATTTTTTATTTGGATTAGATACGATAGCTTTAAGAATTCCCTCTTGAACAGCAGCCATTTCACCAAACTTATTAGTTGTAGTTCCATAGTTTAAACCTGAATATACTGATTGAGGTACAGCTCCATATTTCTTATACATATTCATTACATCGTGAAATGCTCCTCCGTCACCTAAAGTAACAGCTCCATGCATCTTTACATACATTTTACCTTTCTCAATATAAGCATTACGCGCCGAAAATATTTGAGAGATCTCCACAGGACGTTTCCCCATTCTCATCATTTCTGACTCTAAAAATGAATTAGCAGAATAAGACCAACATGTTCCCGAAGAACCTTGATTTTTAATTGAAGTATTCTCGATGTTCACAACATCATTGAATGTAAATAACTCTTTACTTTTAGCACTCGCGTTTAGCTTTAAAGAGTTGACTAAATTATCCTGAGCAAAAGTGCTTACAGAATATCCGGCTGACAGCATTAAGGCTAATACCCATGCTTTTAATTGGTTTTTATACATATTGTTAGATTGTTAGAATCGTAAAGATAAAAAAAGGGATTAAAAACAGCCTTATCTTCCATCACAAAACTACATTTCTTTAGTATATCTGTAGAAAATCTCTTTATTAACTATTTTATTCTCAAACTCCACTATACTCTCACTCACCATTTACTCATCATAGTTACACCATATTATTACACCATATTATTACACTATATTATTACACTATACTAGATTTAACAACGATAGTGGTGATAGCAATATACTCCCTATATGCTCGGGTAGTGATAGGCTATTTTTAGTACTTTTAAGCCGACCAAATGCCCATCACTAGCCGAGCACAAGCCGACCACCCCTAAAAAAGTGGTAAAAAAAACCTATATACATTCTCTTAATAGCCTATACAAGAAAAGAAAATGTCACTTTTATAAACTAAAAAAGGTTACTCCCCATGATAGGAAATAACCTTTTTTAAAAATATATCTTGAATGTTATTTTTAACACTTTTTAAGTGATACTTATATACTCCTTTACTTTACGTAACTATAAGATGTCACAACCTCAAAGTCATAAGACTCCCATTGATTAACATATACTCCATTGACATAATTAGGTATTGACATTTGTCTAGTTCCAGTAAGAACAGCTTTTGTAGGATAATTACTCTCGTCATAAGCGTAAACTATCTTAATATTATCTAACACTATTCCCTCTTTATTAGTATAAGTATAAGTAATAGGATTATTACGAGGCAATAATTCTTTAGCTAACTTTAATTCAGCTGGCACAGTAGGGTTAGCTAAGTTTAATTCAATTCCATCTAATAAATCAATGATACCAGCAGCTCTTAATGTATGAAATCCAAAGAAAGGTTTATCGTCATACGATATTTTCATTGTGATTTCTTCCATATCTCTATTATATACAAGTATCTCAGATGGATTTTTGTGATTGTCGTACTTTAATACTTTACCTACTTTGTAGGCTGAATTCTGATATACTAACAAATCTTTTATAAGAATCATCTCTTTAGGACTACTTATCTTCTCTAATTTATTCTTGCTATCCTGTGTCAAATTCCCTTTACTGTTTTCATAAACAGTACCTTCCTCATCCAAATCTGTATATTCTATAGTTGTTAACTTCCCTTCCTCTGTATAATACAAATCAAACTTTTTCTCTAATTCTCTTTTCCCTTCTTCAAAAAGAACTACGTCAATGTTTTTAATGTTTTTAATAACAACAACAGGATCCGTTGCAATAATATTTCCATTATCATCTGAACTACATGATACCCCAACAAACGCAAGTGCCGCTAAAGCACTAAATACAATCTTTTTCATAGTAATTTATTTTTTGACAAAATTAACATAAATATCATACTACTACATTCTAAATACATTATTAAACAAAAACACCTCTATCATTCAATAACTTATACAAAACACATAACTACCACCCTACTTATGTAAAAAAACAAACATTTCATTCTAGTTATAATCAGAATAGTATTGCCAAAAAAAAGCAGTGTATCCTATAGTAAGGATACACTGCTCATTATATTAATTTTACCCAGATTCCGCGATAGACATATAAACGAAAAGTAATTATACAAAATAGCTCTGAATTAGTTAGTAAAGCATACTGTAGTATGATTTAAGAGCTAATGCAAGAGATATGAAGTAGAATTGCTTTGTAGTATTTGGTTAATGCGTAATCTGGATTAAGTATTAACTAAAGTGTTTCTTTCAACCAACGGAAGAATTCACCTTGCCAGACTTGTGCGTTTTGTGGTCTTACTACCCAGTGATTTTCATCCGGTAAATATAAGAATCTACTTTTCACACCTCTTAATTGAGCAGCTTGAAAAGCTTCTTGTCCTTGTCCAATAGGCACACGGTAGTCTTTACCACCTTGGATAATTAAGATAGGTGTATTCCACTTATCCACATTATTAATAGGGTTAAAGTTAGTAATAGCATTTTGGGCATCTTTATTATCTTTTTCCCAGTATGCTCCACCTGTATCAAAGTTAGGGAAGAATACCTCTTCTGTAGTACCATACATACTTACTAAATCAAATACTCCACAGTGTGAAATAAATGATTTGAAACGGTTCTCATGGATACCTGCTAAGTAGAATACTGAATATCCTCCATAACTAGCTCCTACAGCTCCTAATCTATCTCTATCTACATACTTCTCTTTCGCTACATCATCGATAGCTGCTAAGTAGTCTTGCATTGGCTTACCTGCCCAATCTTTAGAAATTGCTTCATTCCACTCTACTCCATGTCCTGGCATTCCTCTACGGTTAGGAGCTACTATAATGTACCCCTCTGCAGCCATTAACTGAAAGTTCCAACGGAAAGAATAGAATTGAGACAATGCTGATTGTGGTCCTCCTTGTGCATATAATAACGTTGGATATTTTTTGTTTGGATCAAAGTTAGGTGGATATACTACCCAAGTAACCATGTCTTTACCATCTACAGTCTTCACGATTCTCTTCTCACTCTTGCTCAATGCAATCTTAGAATAAGCTTCATTATTCACTTTAGTCACTTGATTCCAAGTCTTCTTAGCCATATTATAAGCATATACCTCAGAAGCATGGTTAAAATCCGTACGCGTCACTAGAGCAACATCTCCAGTAATATCAACAATGCTATTCACATCAAAATTACCATCAGTAATTTGTCTAACAGTGATAGCTATTCTAGTCCTTCCTGGGAAGTTAACCTCAAATAACTGCACAGTACCACCTACTGCTGCTATGAAGTAAATCTTTTTGCCATCTTTACTCCACTTATAGCTATCCACAGTACCATCCCATCCTGCAGTAAGATTCATCTTAATGCCATGATAGTCTACAATAATATCATTTTTATCAGCTTCATAACCATCGCGTTTCATTTGCAACCAAGTAAGGTGTCCTTCAGGAGAGTAAGTAGGATGAGTATCATATCCTTTATTTTCTTCTGTTAAGTTCTTAGTTTGTTTAGTCGCTAAGTCGTATAAATATAAATCCGTATTAGTACTTATAGCATACTCAGTACCAAACTTCTTTTTAGAAACATAAATAATTCCTTTGCCATCAGGAGTCCAAGTATAATCTTCATCTCCCCCAAAAGGTTTCTGAGGTGCATCATAAGGCTCGTTACCTAAGATGTCTACCTTCGCATCTTTATTATCCGTAGGAGCATATAATACATGGTTATGTGTACCATCGTTCCATGTGTCCCAATGTCTATAGTCTAAACCATCATACACATAAGCATCCGATTTTTCCATAGTAGGATAAATATCCTTTCCAAGTATTTTATTGATTTTCACTGCCTCATGTGATAAAATCATCTTCCCATCTGGAGAAACATTTTTATCACTTAGTAAGTGTTTATAATCAGTTATTTCAACAGGTGTACCACCACTTACAGGAATTTGATAAGTCTTAGAATCAAACTTATCCTCAGTCATGTTAGCATGGCTAACTTTGTAGATTAAGTTTTTTCCGTCTTTAGTAACACCTACAGGGCTTACTCTACCTAATTTCCAAAGAAGCTCTTTAGTCATCACTTCTTGAGAAAAAGCGGATAAACTTGCTAAGCTTAAAGCAAATAAGAATATTTTTTTCATTGTTAGGGTTTTATAAAAGCGTAAAAATAGGCTTTTCTTTTGATTTGGGCTGAAAGATAAGTAATTCTATTATTCTAAAGACATTATATTGCATAAAGGACAATATAATATCCATCTTAATAAATTATCTCACCTTAAGAGACCTCATATTAAAAATCACTTCCATTATTACCAATAAAAACACCAAAAGAGTATTATAAAAATAATTCTCAAAACTATACTCATATAATTGCGTTATTTTTTTTTAATTCTACTGTATTTGAAAAAAAAATGGGTATTTTCACGCACAAATTTGATTACATGAAAAACAACAAACTTTTTATAGCAATTATCATTGCCCTTGTGCTAGGTGTTGTATTTGGAAGTATCTATCATTATGCTTTCCCTGAATATATCCCAGCATTTGCAGAAAACATCAAGTTATTAGGAACTATCTTCATCCGTTTAGTTCAGATGATTATTGCTCCATTAGTATTTTGTACTTTGGTAGTAGGTATTGCCAAAATGGGAGATATGAGTATGGTTGGCCGAGTAGGAGCTAAGGCAATGGGATGGTTTGTTACTGCGTCTTTAGTTTCGCTAACTATTGGGCTAGTCTTAGTTAACTGGTTTAAACCAGGTGTAGGTGCTAATTTTGATTTAAACAATGTTTCTGGAGCAAGTGATTTACTAACTAAAACGGATTCTTTAAGTTTACAATCATTCGTAGAACACTTAATTCCTAAAAGTATATTCGAAGCTTTTGCTCATAATGAAATTCTACAAATAGTAGTGTTCTCTGTATTTTTTGGAATAGCTCTTTCTACCTTAGGTAAAAAAGGAAAGTCTGTAATCAAACTATTTGATAAAATATCAGAAGTAGTTCTTAAGATGGTGACTTACATCATGTGGACTGCTCCATTAGGAGTATTAGGAGCTATCGCAAGTGCTGTAGCACTTTATGGACTATCTATCTTCCTAACATATGGAAAATATCTAATCGCCTTTGCTTCTGGATTAGCTATATTATGGGCTATTCTAATTTTAGTCGGATATCTAATCATAGGAAAAGATGTTTGGAGATTGCTAAAAGCGATTAAAGAACCTCTATTAATTGCCTTCTCGACAACAAGTAGCGAAGCTGTATTCCCTAAGTTAGTAGAGCAATTAAAAGCTTATGGTTGTTCTCCAAAAATTGTTTCATTTACCTTACCTTTGGGATACTCTTTTAATTTAGATGGAAGTATGATGTATCTTACATTTGCCTCTATTTTTATTGCACAGATATACGATGTACACATGAGTTTAGCTGACCAAATACTGATGCTATTAGTACTTATGGTTACCAGTAAAGGTGTAGCTGGAGTTCCACGTGCATCATTAATTGTTATTGTTGCTACTTGTGCTATGTTTAACATTCCTCCTGAAGGGATTGCGTTTATCTTACCTATAGATCACTTCTGTGATATGGGAAGAAGTATGACAAACGTATTAGGTAACGCATTATCAACTGCTGCAATTGATAAATTTGAAACAAAAAACGAACAAACTAAACAATTAAGTTAGGTTACAGAATATAAAACATAATGGACGAATTCACAATATCACAACTTATCAACCCTGAATTCTATATCAATTTACAGATAGCAGGACACTCAATAGGAATATATGTAGTTTTATTTATTGTATTTGCAGAAACAGGTCTATTCGCAGGTTTTTTCTTACCAGGAGATAGCTTACTATTCTTATCTGGTATTTACAGTACTGCACTAATGGCTGAAGTATTTCCTATAGAAAGTGACTTCGGTAACGTAGCTTTATTATCTACTCTTGTAGCATTAGCAGGTATTCTAGGAAATAGTTTTGGATATTGGTTTGGTAGGAAAAGTGGAAATTATCTCTATAACGTAAAAGACAACTTTATCTATAAGAAAAAATATCTTTATGAATCTAAAGTTTTCTTCGAGAGACATGGAGGTAGAGCAATTATCTTTGCGCGTTTTTTACCTGTAGTTAGAACATTTGCTCCTATTATAGCAGGAATTGTACATATGGACATAAAGAAGTTTATGTTGTATAATGTAATTAGTTCTTTCTTATGGGCGACTACTTTAATCTTTGCTGGTCACTATTTACAAGTTTGGTTATTGAATGATTATGGTATTGATCTAAAACACTATATTGAATATATCATTCTTTTCTTAGTATTAGTCACTACTCTTCCTATCGTAATGAAACTTATCAAAAGTAAAGGAGGAAAACAAGAAGCTGAAAATATAGACGAAGCTTAGTCTAAGCATTATCTCATATATAAAGGATTGTCTTAATTAAGGCAATCCTTTTTTGTTATCTATATATCCGTTTGCTAGTAATAACAGGGCATATTCAAAAGTTGAAGACTAAGCAATTTATTTGAGTCAAGAGTGAATCAAGAATTCTTCAGTAAAAAGGATTTATAGTAGAACAATGTAGTGGTAATGTTGAACAAGTATTGAAGTGGTTGCTATAAAAGATAACATTTCGGAACCAACATCAAAACTTCCTAAGATCTCTTTTATCAGCTTTACTAAAGTATGTACACTTGTACCTCACATACAGAAAAAAAAGGCTTGTATCTCTTAATACAAGCCTTTTTCTATAATGATTATTAATCTAACACTTTATCCAATCGGAGCGATTTCGAATACTAATCCCTCTGCTTTCTCATCTGCAGGTATCTGACAGCTAAGTCTGCTAGTAGGTTTAACATTACGAGCATCTGAAGCCAACAGGGCGTCCTCTTCATCACCCATCTCAGGTAGTTCAACTTCGTCTCCATTTATCACATAGCATTGGCACGAAGCACACATTAACATCCCTCCACATATTCCAAAAGTTCCTTCCTCTACTAATTCATAAGCGCGAACAACTTCCATCATATTCATTCCCATATTAGTGGGAGCATCTATTTCGTGAGTTTGTCCTTCGCGATCAATAATGGTTATTTTAATATCTTCAGCCATATTAGTCAATTGATTTAACTACTGCCTTTTCAGCTTCCTTACGTGTACCATCAAATCCATTAATACCAGAAACAGTAGTATATTTAAGTACAAATTTCTTACCTGGATTAAGCATATTATAAACGCTTTGACACATTAAAGTCGCTTCATGGAATCCACATAAGATTAATTTTAATTTACCAGGGTAAATGTTAACGTCACCAATAGCATAAATACCAGGTATATTCGTTTGATAATCTAGTGCATTATTTACCTTAATTGCATTCTTCTCGATTTCTAATCCCCAATCTGCAATAGGCCCTAATTTTGGAGTTAATCCAAACAATGGAATAAAATAATCACAAGCTATTTCACGCTTTTCTCCATCAATATCGACTACTACAGCCTCTAATTTATCAGTCCCTTTTAATTCAACTATCTCACCAGGAGTTAGCATATTAATTTTTCCTTGATCCTTTAGTACTTGTACTTTCTCAACTGAATCTAGAGCACCACGGAATTCATTACGTCTATGAACTAAGTTCACTTCAGCAGCTACGTCAGCTAAAAAGATACTCCAATCTAGAGCAGAGTCACCTCCACCTGCAATGACAATCTTTTTACCTGCGAACATTTCAGGTTTCTTCACGAAGTACTCTACCCCTTTTTCTTCATAAAATGCAAGATTAGCAAGCTCAGGTTTACGTGGTTCAAAAGACCCCAATCCACCTGCAATTGCCACTGCTTTACCATGATGTTTTGTCCCCTTATTAGTAGTAACAATAAAAGTACCATCTTCTAGCTTTTCTACAGTTTCCGCAACCTCATTTAATGTAAAGCCAGGTTGAAATTGCTTGATTTGTTCCATAAGATTATCAATCAACTCTGCTGCCCCTACACTAGGATATCCAGGGATATCAAAAATAGGTTTTTTAGGATACAATTCTGTAAGTTGACCTCCAGGTTGTGGAAGTCCATCTATTAGATGACATTTTAGTTTTAATAATCCTGCTTCGAATACAGCGAACAGACCCGTAGGGCCCGCTCCAATAATTATTATATCGGTCTCAACCATGATGTAGTTTAATTTAGTGCAAAGATCCACTTTGCGATTTTTATTAAAAATGATAAAAGTCAACTATATGTAATAAGTTCCATAGAAACCTTCAATTACACATATAGTTGACTATGTTATTTTTATCCCACATTAACTACAGATTCAATTTCTGGAGCATACTTTTTAATTGTTGTTTCTACTCCAGCACTTAGCGTCATTTGGTTTACGCTACACGAAGTACAAGCTCCTTCTAAACGAACTTGAACATGCTTACCGTCAACGATATCAATTAAGGTAATATCTCCTCCATCTGATTGTAAAAACGGACGAATCTCGTCTAACGCTTTTTCAACATTCTCTTTTATAGTTTGTGATGCCATATTTTTTTTATAATTAGTATTATTTTTTTACAACTGATGAACATCCAGCCATTGTTGTAATTTTAATAGCCTCTGTAGCTGGTAATGACTCATTACGCAGTACAACTTGCTCAACTACATTTCTACTTAAATCTTCGAATACTTTTGAAATAATCGAATCATTCTGTAAAGCTGCAGGGCGACCATAATCACCTGCTTCACGAATACTTTGTACAATAGGTACCTCACCTAAGAAAGGAACATCCAAATCTGCTGCTAGATTCTTAGCTCCATTCTCTCCAAAGATATAATACTTGTTATTTGGTAATTCTTCTGGTGTGAAATATGCCATATTCTCAACAATACCTAAGACAGGTACGTTAATACTCTCTGACATAAACATAGATACTCCTTTCTTAGCATCAGCAAGTGCTACTGCCTGTGGTGTAGATACCACTACAGCTCCAGTAATAGGTAGAGACTGCATAATAGATAAGTGAATATCCCCTGTACCAGGAGGTAAATCTAAAAGTAAAAAGTCTAATTCACCCCAATCAGCATCAAAAATCATCTGATTCAATGCCTTAGCTGCCATCGGTCCTCTCCATATAATAGCTTGATCCCCTTTAGTAAAGAATCCAATAGAAAGAATCTCGACTCCATAAGAAGAAACAGGCTTCATCTTAGAACGTCCATCTACTTCTACAGAAATAGGTTTTGCTCCTTCGACATCAAACATAATAGGCATCGATGGTCCATAGATATCTGCATCTAGTATACCAACTTTAAAGCCCATATTAGCAAGACTCGCTGCAAGGTTAGCTGTTATTGTAGACTTTCCTACTCCACCCTTCCCTGATGAGATAGCTACTATATTTTTAATACCTGGTATAGCTTTTCCTTTTATCTCAGGTTTTTCAGGAGCTTCAACTTTTATATTTACTTTTACTTTTGCTTTGTCATACACTTGATCGTGAATCACTTTCATCACGTCAACTTCTGCTCTTTTCTTTATGTGTAAAGCTGGAGTGCTTAATACTAAGTCCACTACTACCTCGTCTCCGAAAGTCATTACATTACTTACAGCTCCACTCTCTACCATATTTTTCCCTTCACCAGCTAGAGTAATCGTCTCTAATGCTTTAAGGATTTCTTTTCTATCTAATTTCATTATATGCGATTAGTTTTCAACAATTTAATATAAATTCTGACTAACGCAAATATAGTAGGAATATTTGAAATTATAATGTTAATATATTCTAAATACAAATACCTCAATACACAGATTCTATAATGAATTTGTATTATAAAGCCTTAATTTATTTTTCATAAAAGATCGATTGTATTCGTTTTTTATAATTGCAAATTGGGAATTTAGCAATTGGTTTTTTGCTGAATTAAAAGAAAATATATCCACTTGTCCATTCTCATATTTCGCTTGTGTTGTACCAAATGATTTCTCAGACATTTCAATACTTTTATGCAGCTGTTTTGCAATACTTTCAAGTTGTTTTATTTCTTCTTCTAGTTCATTAACTTGATTTGCTAGATTAACTTCACTTTCCTTTATTTTCAAGGTATTTAAGCGCAATTCTTCATTCTTCACACGCAACTGTCTTCGTACATTCCCCCCTTGAAAAACAGGTATACTTAGACCAAAACTAACATACTGACTTTTGTTATCGCCCATCTGTTTTGAAAACGAATTTGTACGTAATTCGATATCACTATTAAATGGTTTAGAATAGAAAGACCCGTACTGATAATTACCTACTAGTCGAGGTAAATTTTTAGACATAATAAGTTTTTTCTCCTGTTCTAAAAGTTGCTGTTTTAATCGGTTTTTTTCCAATACAGGATTGAATTCATAAACTGTCGATTGTGCAATAGATTCCTCCGTTTGTACCACACTAAAGCTTTCTACATCTAATCCGTCATGGTTCAGCAAATGAAGCAATCTCAGCTTTTGATTATATAGTGTATTTTCAGTTTGTTTAATACTTATAGTCTCATTGTGATAAATAAATTCAATATCATAAAAATCACTTTTAGGCTTAGCGCCAGCGTCAACTTCTTTTTGTACACGTTCAAGATTAGCTTTACTATTAATTAACTGTTGTTCTTGAATTCCTAAAAAAGATTGTGAACCAATTATTTCATAGAATATCTCTAATATTGCAGTTTGATATTGAAACAGCACTTCAGCCTCATCTAATTTTGCATAATCTATATTTAATAATTCTTTTTTATGCTGAATAAAATTACCATAATCAAACAATGTTATAGCAGCATCTAAAGAGGCTCTTGTAGATTGCATATTAGAACTCACACGACTATTCGTATTAGGATCTATGGCAGAACCGAAATTGTAACTCTGATTGCCATTGAATGTTACGTCTGGCAAGTAATAAGACGCTACACTCTGCTTTTGCTGTTCGATTACTTTTGCTTGTAAGGCTGAAACCATCAGTTTTAAACTATTCTCTTTACCGTAATCCACACAGTCTTGTAATGTCCATTTTTGTTGTGAAAAACAAACTATGCTGAACAATAAACTCCATAATAAACACCAACTCTTACTCATACTTTATATATTTTAAAACATCAATACGTGTCGCTTTCCAAGCCTTAAACACAACTAATACCAACGAAAACATAGTTAGTAATCCCCATGATATGACAAAAGGTTGCCAACTCAATTCTATCCTGTAGGCAAAGCCTTCTAACCATACCCTTAATAAATACACCACTGGGTATACTGATATCATAAATCCAAAAATACAATAGATAAAGTACTTCTTGGTCAACTGATAAATTAGGCCACCTACCTCAGCACCAAGCACCTTGCGAATAGCTATTTCTTTTAATCTATTCTCAATACTAAATGCTACGATAGCAATTAATCCGAAAAGAGCAATAAACACCGATATAACAGTAAGAATCATAAACAAAGTACGCTGATACAGTGTACTCTCATAACTTTTAGCGAAGTCGTGATTCGCAAAACTATATTTTATAGGGTAAGTATTATCTACTCGGTTCTTCCAGAAATCTTCTATTCTATTTAAAGTGGTTTGTGTTTCTTCTGTATCAATCTTTACGGATATAGTACTTAGGATTAGATGAAACCACTCTGCTGCATTGGCCAAAAAATAAGTACACGGAGCGACCTGTGTAGAAAATCCTTGTGTATTCATATCCTTAACAACGCCAATAATAGTAAAGATCCTATTATTCCACTTTACTTCTCTACCAAGTGCATTGTCTCCTAAATTAAAAATACGTACAAAAGATTCATTAACTAATATATTAGTCGCACCATCATTCTTTAAGTTCGGATCAAAAAAACGTCCTGTTTTTAGCGTAATATCAAATGTCTCTTTAAAATCTTCATCTATAATTATATTACCACTTTGTGCACTAACATCACCTATATAGTTAGTAGAATTGCTATAATAACCTCCTCCAAAATTAACTGAATGAGCAGTAACAGATTTCACTCCTTTTACCTTCTTAAAATCAGAGACGAATTTCTTAAAGTAAACATCTTTATCATCAACATTATCTACTTTATAGTTTATATTAACTACTTGATCTCCTTTAAAACCTAAGTCTTGATTTAGCAAATATTCAACTTGCCTATTCACTATTATGGTTACTGTCAAAAAGAAGAAAGCTATGAAAAACTGTACAACTAAAAGTGTATTGCGGATAACAACACCCGACTTACTTCTCATATAATTTCCTTTGAGAACTTTCAGCGTCTCAAAAGAAGAAATAAACAGTGCTGGCACTACACCTGCTACAATAATAAGAATAATGAATACACTTATTAACAAGGGAATAAACTCAATAATCTTAAATACAACTGTTCTATTAATCAATAAATTAAAATAAGGCAATACTAATTCAACCATCGCCGTTGCTAATACCAAACTTACCCCTATCGTTATCGCCGTCTCAAAAATATTCTGATAAACTAATTGTCTCCTAGAACTTCCTAATGTCTTGCGTACCCCTACTTCTTTAGCACGTCTAAAACCATATACTAAAGATAAGTTGACTGTATTCAGTATAGTCAATAACACTAATAAAACAGAAGCACCTACTAATATATACAGCATCTTACCTGCTAAAGCCCCTGCACCTAAGACAGATGATTGAGGGTTTAAATGAACATCTTTAAGTAGATAGAAATAAAACATATCCCCTTTAAACTCTTTTTTAATCAGTTCATCGATTGTTATTCCTCCTGCTTTAGCACTTCTTTGCAGAAGTGGGTCATATAACATCCTTGCTATTCGATCCCTTACATCCGCTAATACAATACCTTCTTTTAGTTTTATCAGTAAGTTATAATTAGCATCACCCCAATTATTCTCTTTATTATTAGCTATCCATTCTTCCGTTTCATAAGAAACAACTCCCTTAGGATATAGTGATGAATTACCAGGTATTTTATATACAAAACGGATAGAGAGCACTAGTCCTTCACTAACTGTAATGCTCTTACCTATAGGATTTACTCCTTTACCAAACAATCTTTCTGATTGGGTTAAATCAATAGCAATAGCATCTTGCCAATGTTTTTGATAATCTGCACTACTACCATAAATCTCTTCATAAGGAAAGAACTCAAAGAATGAAGCCTGTACTCCTTTCACATCATACAAGTAATCTTTCCTTCCATCAATCTCAATACTTCTTTCCTCCCAATTATTATAACTAAAATTATATGCCTCAATTATATCACTTAATTGATCTAACTGATTAGCAAAAGGAGCAGATAACCATGGCATTGGTTCATCATTAAAATTTCGATAAACCTCATACACTCTATCTTTATATGGATTCCACTGATCATAGCTTTTCTCGTGCTTCCAATATAGCATAGCTAATATCAAAGCAGTTATCCCTAAAGATAATCCCAAGATATTTAAAATGGAAAAGAACTTACTTTTTAAAAAGCTCTTTAAATATAACTTAAACCAATTATTAATCATTAGAATCCATATTAGGTTTTAAACTAATCTACTTTCTTAACTTGACCAGACGATGATGTCTTAGCATCTACTATTTTAGCTCCACCTGAGTACTTTATACTACCTGATGAACTTGCCTTTCCATTAACCTCCTCTGTAACATTAAACAACATAGATCCTGAAGAACTCGCTTTGCCGTCCAACATCTTAGTAACAAAACTACTTCCTTTAATACTTCCACTACTTGATGCAGATGCTTCAACTTTATTTGCGCTTCCTGATACTTTTAAATCTGCTGAACTACTAGCTCCAAAGCTTGCATTCTTCGCCTTTAATGTGATGTCAATATCTGCAGAAGAACTTGCGCTTGCTGAAGCATTGTTCATTACTTCAAATTTCCCATTGATATCAGCAGAAGAACTTGCTTCTAAAGACAGATTATCAGCTTGTACTAGTTCTCCATTATATCTACTAGAGCTACTTACCTTAACGTCAAATGACTTGGCTTTTGCCTTGTTTAACAAGTTAAACTTTGATGATGAAGATAGTCTCACACCTTCTAGAGAAGGATTACTAATAGTCACGATTACTTTGCCAAATTCTTTTGTATTAATACCGTTAAACCATTTTTTATTAGATTTTTGATCTATATATATTCTTAGTTCACCTGTACTTCCTACTTCTGTTATGACATCCTTCATATTCTCAGACTTCTCTACTTCTACCACGACACTTTTAGCTCCTCCATAAGTGAAGTTAACTTCTATTGCCTGTGAAGATTTAACCGAACTAAAGTCATTTACTTGACGCGTTTCTTTTGATTGTGCGAACACACTTCCTCCTACTAATAAGAAGAACATTACTAATTTTTTCATATTTAAATTTGTTTTATGGTTATTCATATTTTATATACTTCAACATATTTACCTTCGTTGCTGACCACGCTTTTATAAAGACCACTGTTCCTGTCAATACAATAATCGCAACAAAGCTTAATACAAAAGGCAATACTCCTATCTCTATCCTAAAGGCATAATCACTTAACCATTTGTTCAGAAAATAATAGCTAGGAAATACTGCAAAAGCATAACCTGCAAGGCACATTACTAAATACTGTAGAGATAATTGTTTCAACAAACTAACAGAACTTGCACCTAACACTTTTCGAATAGCTACTTCTCTCAGTCTATTATTAATATTAAAAGACGCTAAACTAAACAGTCCAAACAAAGCGATAAACACAACTACTGTATTTAAGGTAATAAAAATATTGCGCTCTTTCTTCACATTGTCAAATGTCTTAGCAAAACGTTTGTCAGCGAACTCATAACTAAATGGCTCTTCAGATACATCTCTTCTTTCCCATATTTTTGCTAGCTCATTCATTGTCTTTTCTACATTATCCCCTTTTACTTTTACTGAAATCTGTCTGCTATTAAGTCCCACCCAGTCCACCGTCTTTAAGTGAAAGTATACTAATGGAACATAGCTCGCTTTAAGATTATATAAGTTAAAGTCTTTAACTACACCCACTATGGTTAATGGTATCTCATTCCATTCGATTACTTTCCCTATAGGATTAACCTCTTTCATCTCATAAGCTGTACGTTCGCTAATCAGAATATTAGATATCGTATCACTAGCAAAATTAGGAGACAGTATTCTGCCTTCTTTCATTTTAATATCAAACATATCGAGATAGTTATAGTCCATTCCCACATTTATCCCCTGAACTTTATTGCCTTTATACATAAAGCTTGATGAACTCCCCATACTACTTGCTATACTTATAGATGCTGTGGTCACATCTTCCACGCCACTCACTTTTGTCATCTCTTCCTTAAGTGAATAATACAGCTTCACTCTCTCTTTATAATCCACCTTAGGGATATAAGGAATTAAAACTACCTGTTCTCCTTTAAATCCAAGGTCCTTATTCATCATATAATCCACTTGTTGATAAACGATATAACTTCCTATCATAAAAAAACACGCCACAACAAACTGTATTACTAACATCGAATTCTTCAGCGTATTTCCCTTTTTGCTTTTATTTACCTCTCCTTTTAATACTTCTAACGTTTTAAAACTAGCAGTAAATACAGCTGGTACAATACCTGCTAATAATACAATAAGAACAATAAACAAGGTTAACCAAGGCACAATATAAACCAGTTCTACCTCCATCTTAGAAGCTAAGAACACCTTTAACCAAGGCAGCGAAAACTCAATAATCACAAAGGCAACAATACACGCTAACAACGAAGTAATCAAGGCTTCAAATAATCCTTGAGAGATCAGATTTAGTCTAGTTGCTCCTAGAGTTTTTCTAATCCCAACCTCACGAGTACGACTAATAGCCTGAGCTGTAGTTAGATTGACATAATTAAATACAGACAAAATTAATATCAATAGAGATAATCCTATCATAATATACATCCTTGAGACATTAGTCGCTCCCTCAGGTGTGCCTGTTAACCAATTAGCCTTTTGCATTCTTTGATTAGCAAGTGAATGTAGTTTAAATCCCCTGTTTTCACCATCCTTAAACTCTTCTAAAGTCTGTCCCTCTTCTTTTTTTAGATACTCCTCTAAACTAAGTCCTTCATCTTGGGCTAAAGAAACATAGACTTCTTTTATTAGAATATCTTTTATCAATGTTACTACTTCTTTGGTATATTTTGGATTATCTAACTTTAACCATATAGATGAATTATAATTACCCCATACATCTATTGACTCCTTTTCGTACTTATCTACAGGATTAATTAGTATATCTGCCATAACAGAGTGTCTCTGATGTCCTAAACTATAAACAGCACTCACGACATACGTTTCTTTATTAAAAACAAAAGACTGACCTATCACATCTACTTTTCCGAACAGCACTTTCGCATACTCATCTGCTATAACTGCAGTATTAGGCCCTGAAAAAGGCTTTTTATTATCTCCTTTTAGAATTTCAAAAGGGAAGAAGTCAAAGAAATTAGACTGTACCGTTCCTATTTTATCTACAGTTCTCTTAACTCCATTTATCGTCATTACCCCACTATCATAATAATTATCCATAAAAGTATAATCGATGATGTGTGAAGATTCCTCTTTTAATTTTGCCCCAAACGGATAAGGAAGTTTTATCCAACTTGTCTCTGCATTCAACACTGATTCAACAGTAAATACATTATCCTTATATGGATTAGACTGATCATAAGACGCCTCCTCTCTATAATGTACAAAAGACAAAATAACTGAAGCAAAACCAACTCCTAAACTAAGTAGTGTCAGAATAAAATAGATCTTATTCTTCAACACATTAGACCAATAAATCTTTAACCAGTTCTTTAACATCTCTATTCGTATTTAATATACTTTAATACATCTACTCTAGTCGCTTTATAAGCACGACTAATAACAATCAGTAAGGTCAACATCATTATTATTACAAAACACATTATAAAAGGCAGAACACTTATATCTATTCTAAAAGCATAATCACTTAACCACTTATTTAAAAAATAGTAACTTGGTAGGATAGCTAAAACAAAACCAACTAAACAATACACAAGATACTGAAGCGTCAATTGCTCAATCAAACTCTTAGCTCCCGCCCCTAATACTTTGCGAATTGCTATTTCTTTTAACCTAGAATTGATAGTAAAAGATGCCAAACTATACAATCCAAACAAAGCAATAAATACAACCAATAAATTCAATACTAAGAATACATTTCGCTCTTGTATAGAGCGTTCAAAACTCTTTGCAAAACGCTTATCAACAAATTCATATTGAAATGGTAAATCAGTAATATTATGCTTCTTCCAAATCTGTTCTATAGCCTGCATCGTCTCTTCTGCTTTATCAGCTTTTATCTTAATAGACATCTCTTTCATAGTTGTTCCCCACTGATTATTAGATAATGCAACAAATAATAATGGTCTATAATCTTCTCTAAGTCCTACTAAATTGAAGTCCTTCACCACCCCTACTATAGTATATTCCCCGCCATTCCACTTAATATTCTTACCTACAGGTTCTGACTCTCCCATTAAGTACATTGCTTTCTCATTAATCAATACATTCTGAATACTATCATTAGCGAAATCCTTTGACAACATCCTTCCTTCAGTCATTTTAATTTGATACAAATCCAAGAAATCATAATCGATAGCTGCTATACCAGGTTGTACATCAGTTCCATTATAATTAAATCCTGAAGACACATATCGGCTACCTCCTATATCTAATAAACAAGCACTTGCTCCTTCGACATTACTCAGTTTTAAAACATCTGTTTTTAATCTCTCATACACGTCTAATTTATTACCTACTCCTTTCTTAAAATTATAGGATACACCTACTATCTGTTCAGAAGAAAATCCAAGATTCTTGGTCAGTATATAATTCACTTGTTGATAAACAATAAAAGAACCTATAATGAAAAAACACGCTACAATAAACTGAACTGTCAATAGAATATTTTTAAACCACACTCCTTTCTTACTTCTCTTTATATTTCCTTTAAGAACTTCTATTGTCTTAAAACTAGAAATATATAAGGCGGGAATAGTTCCTACTAAAACCACTACCAAAATAAAGAATAAGAATAATTGAGGTATAAAATCCAAGATATTAAAACTCAGTTGTGCCTTAAAAAACACTCTTAAACTAGGTAATGAAAACTCAACTAGCACAAAGGACAATACTATAGAAATTAGAACAGTGATAGATGCCTCAAAATAATTTTGATACATTAAACTCAAACGACGAGCTCCAAAAGTCTTACGCATTCCTACCTCTTTACCTCTATTCATCACCTGTACTGTAGTAATATTAATGTAATTAAATACCGACAGCAATAGGATTAGAAAGGATAAGCCGATCGCTATATGTATCCTATCTACATTGGCATTGCCCTCTGGTAGAGCATTTAAATCTACATTCTTAACAAGGCGTTGTTCTTTTAATTCATGCAAATAAAATGCGAAGAAATTCTCCCCTCTACTCTGTTTATACTCTGCTATAGATATTCCTTTTTTATTTGCTTCAGGCAACATGACATACTTATCATATATAGCGAGTAACCTTTTCTCTATAGTTCCTTTAGACTGCCCATCCTTTAGTTTTATCCATAAAGCAGAGTTGTAGTTTCCCCAATACTCTTTTTCAACAGCTTCTTTCTCCCTTTCATCTAAATCATTCATTATGATATTAGGATTGATAGAACTTAATGTACTTGTTCCCTTAAACACTCCCTTGACTACATACGGCGTCTCCCATATCACAATAGTTTGTCCTATAGGATCTTTATCTTTAAATAAGTATTCTACATATGTATCTTTTATATATGCTTGATTTGGGGCATTAAAAGGTTGTAGTTGACTTCCACTTGCTATTTCAAAAGGAAATACAGTAAAAAAATTAGACTGTACACTAATAGCCTTGGTATAAGAAAGCAATTCCCCATTGTAAACTAACATTCCATCGTCATAACTATTATCTACATAAGAATATGCTTCTACTTCAGGTGATATTTCTTTTAATTTAGATCCAAAAGGATAAGATAACATTGGCCAACTCTCCTCTTCAGAAAACTTAGTCTCTACCATAAATACACGATCACTATCTTTGTGCCAAGTATCGTAAGAGATTTCTTCAGTATAATATAAATACGAAATAATCATAGCTGATAATCCTATCGCTAACCCAACTACTGTCAACAAGAAATACATCTTGTGTTTCATCGTATTGTACCAATAAATCTTTAACCAGTTCTTTAACATCTCTATTCGTATTTAATATACTTTAATACATCTACTCTAGTCGCTTTATAAGCACGACTGATAACAATCAACAATGTCAATCCTAAAATCAACAGTAAGCTATACACATACACACTCCAATCTATCTCTATTCGGTAAGCATAATTCTCTAACCACTTATTTAAAAAGTAATAACTAGGGAATACCGCTATCCCAAATCCTATTATGCAATAGATTATATACTGGAATGATAACTGTCTTAATAACCCAGAAGTCTCTGCTCCTAGCACTTTGCGAATAGCCACTTCTCTTAACTTTGTACCTATAGTGAAAGATGATACAGCAAACAATCCAAATAAGGCAATGAACACTACAATGTAGTTCAGAATACTAAATACCTTCTTTTCCAATAAAATTCGATTAAACGTTTTTGCATAACGCTTATCGACAAAATCATAAGTAAAAGGTATTTTGCTCTCTATATTATACTTCTTCCAAACCTTTTCGATAGCAACCAGTGTTTTTTCTATATTGGCCTTATTCAATTTAACAGACACGTATACAAAATTTCTTTTTACACGCTGATTTGTATTAAAGTGTGTGTATATCTTAGGTTTAATAGCATTATCTAACTTATCATTATTATAGTCTTTAACCACCCCAATAATTGTATATTTAAAATCACTTATATCTAGATATTTCCCGATTGGCTCAGGTTCCTTCATCGCTCTAGCAAAAGCCTCATTCACCACCACATTACTAATACTATCTGAAGCTATATCAATACTTATATTTCTTCCTGATTGTATCTTTATCTGATACATATCAAAATAATTATAATCCATAGAAACTTGTTCTACTAAAAACTGTTCCTCTTTATAAGTGCAATAAGTAAATATATTAGATAATGCACCCGAACCATAATGACTAGACGCTGTACTAACCTCTTCTACTCCTTCTAGCTTCTTAAGCTCCTCTTTAAAGTTAAAATATTTATTCAACCTATTATCCGAACTCTCATAGCGCTCTTCCTCTAAAAAAAGCAAACCTATTATTTGTTCTCCTTTAAATCCCAAATCTTTATTCATCATAAAATCAACTTGCTTATAAACCGTTATTCCACTAACAATAAAAAAGCTAGCAATAATAAACTGAACTATTAGAAATACATTCTTTATTACCTGTCCTCCCTTACTGCGAACGGCTAAACCTTTTAACACAAGTAAAGTATTTTGTTTACTTAAATATAACGCAGGTAAATATCCCGTAAGTAAAACAACTCCAATAAGGAGCGCAATTAACAATAAGGCAAATTTTATTAAGGAGAAATCAATAGTTGTTCCTACAAATGTATTGATGAACGGAACCATTAACTCCACTAATATGATACTTATCAAGACAGCTAATCCTGTGGTTAATAACGACTCAAACAAACTCTGTTGAATGATATCAACACGACTAGCTCCAACCGTTTTACGAATACCTACTTCTTTAGTCCTATTAAGCGAAATCGATAGAGATAAGTTGATATAATTAAATACTGATAACAGTAACAACATCACAGATAATCCTATAATAACCCTTAACATCAACATATTCGTAATCCCTTCTGGGAAGACATACTCTGCTGACGTCATTCTAGTACCATTTAATGAACGTAAATATTGCTTTGAGTAGAATTCTTTAAAGTCCTTCTCTATTAAGTTCTGTACCGATACTCCTTTAGACTGAGCGATCACAGCATAAAAATTCTTAGTAAAAAGTGAGTTGACATCCTCTTCAGTTTTATCCTTATTCTTAGTCTTTATTAACAAATTAAAGTTGCTATTAAACCAATCATTTTTATATTCCTCCTCCTGTTTACTAATCTTATCTACTACTATTTGAGGACTAATTGAACTTCTATTATCTCCTATTCTATATACGGCAGATATAGTATATCGTTCGTCTTGTATCTTAACTTCCTTACCTAGTGGATTACTGTTTTTTCCAAATAACATCTCTGATGTCAGTAAGTCTATCACTATGTCATTAGGATTCTTAAATGCAGAATCTTTACTGCCGTAAATCAATTCAAAAGGAAAGAACTCAAAGAAGTTTTTTTGTGCATATAAAACCTTTTCTATATTATACTGTGTATTTACCACCTCTACATCTGCAGTGTGATACACTCCATTATAATACATATATGCTTCTACATCTTCATAATTGTCTTTTAGTATATTCCCTAACCCAAAAGGTTGACTACAGTTTACAGCAGTATTACCTCTACTTTCCACCACATACACCTCATTCTTATTCGGGTTCCACTGATCATAACTAGCCTCTTCTAGATAGTATAACGACGCCAATACCACTGACGCAATACCTATCGCTAACCCAACTACTGTCAACAAGAAATACATCTTGTGTTTCATCGTATTGTACCAATAAATCTTTAACCAGTTCTTTAACATCTCTATTCGTATTTAATATACTTTAATACATCTACTCTAGTCGCTTTATAAGCACGACTGATAACAATCAACAATGTCAATCCTAAAATCAACAGTAAGCTATACACATACACACTCCAATCTATCTCTATGCGGTAAGCATAATTCTCTAACCACTTATTTAAAAAATAATAACTAGGGAATACCGCTATCCCAAATCCTATTATGCAATAGATTATATACTGGAATGATAGCTGTCTTAATAATCCAGAAGTGTCTGCTCCTAACACTTTGCGAATAGCCACTTCTCTTAACCTTGTACCTATAGTGAAAGATGATACTGCAAACAATCCAAATAAGGCAATGAACACAACTACAATACTCAGAATATTGAATATCCTCTTCTCTATCTGTACCTTATCAAAGGTCTCTGCAAACTGCTTATCTACAAATTTGTATTTAAATTCATCTCTTTCTTCTATATTATACTGCTTCCACAGCTTCTCGATAGCTACTATAGCCTTACTAAGTTGTTGTGGATCAACCTTAATATACACAACAGAATACATCCCATAGCTATGCTTAGTCTCTGGCATATAAGAATATACAAATGGCAATATTTTCTCTTCTAGTCCCTCGACATTAAAGTCCTTAACTATTCCCACTATTTTTTTCTTCTTACCTAGCAGTTCTATTGGATCCTCAAGAGGCTTAACCAAATTCATGGTACGTACAAAAGTCTCATTCACTACCACATTATCTAAACTATCAGAAGATAATTGAGCAGATAACATTCGCCCTTCTTTTAACTCAATCTCTAATACATCAAAGAAATTATAGTCAATCATGGCATTATTAATCATCACATTTTCTTTTCCATTGTTATGATAGGTACCGAATACACCTCCACGATTACCTGCAAAACTTACGTTACTAGTTGATACCGACTCGATTCCTTTTATCTTCTCTAGTTCGGCTTTGAAGCTTGCATATTTAGTAGCGCGCTTTCCTGTATATTTACTATTACTTAGAAACTCTATATTAATAACTTGATCTCCTTTAAAGCCAAGACTTTTATTGAGCATATAACTTACTTGTTCATTGACGATGATAGAACCTATAATAAAGAAACAAGCTATTGCAAATTGAAGCACTAAGAATCCATTACTAAGCCATTTACCTCCTTTAGTTCCGATTATACTTCCCTTTAGTAGTTTGACAATTTCAAATCTTGAAATAAACAAAGCAGGAATACTACCACATACCAAAATCACTAACGTTGAAATAACGATAAGAACAACTAAATCGTTGATAAACGAGAATGTGATATTCGTCTCTAAATACACATTGATATAAGGTAAAATGAGCTCAATAATACAAATAGCTAATACTAAAGAAAGAATAACCACAATAGCAGTTTCGAAAATACTCTGTTGATAAAAACTTCTCTTACCTCCACCAGCTACTCTTCTCATTCCTATTTCTTTTCCTCTACTCACTACTTGTGTTAATGATAGATTGACATAATTAAAAATAGAAAGTAAGAGTATCGTCATAGATAAGAATACACTAATGTTTAGCATTTGCACATTTGCACTACCTGCAGGGAATAACCTTTGATTCGGTAACATGCGGCAATCTGCAAGCTTATTTAATACGATATCTCCTGTATAGTACTTGAAAGGCTCTTCTTCTTTGTATTGCTCTAATGTTAGACCTTCCTTCTCTGCATTAGGAATGGCAACATATTTATCTCTAAGCTCCACTATAGCCTTTTTAATTTTTTCAGGTTGCTTAGTCTTCACACATAAAATGAACCCAAATCCCTCCCAGTCATCACTACTACTAGACTTTATTGATAAATTATTCATAACCGCATTAGGAGCAAAAGAACTGCGTAGGTCTCCTATTTTGTATACACCAGAGATAATATACTTGGTGTTACCCTGTTCTTCGTAATCAGGATTGATAGCTTCTATTGTCTTACCTATTGGATTTACTCCTTTCCCGAACAGTGCTTCAGATATTTTAATATCTATCACAACATCATTCGGATTAACTAACGCTTTTTCAGTATTGCCATATACAAACTCGAATGGAAAAAAATCAAAGAAGTTATCCTGTACGCCATATATCTCTTCTACATCTATCTTCTTCTCATTATAAATAAAGTTTAAGGAACCATTATATCCAAAGTACATATAATCATCTAGTTCCTTATAATTATCCTTTAGATATCTTCCCATAGGGCGAAACTGATCTGTCATAGAGAAATTCGGAGCTACTGTCTCTACGAGATACACCTCATCCTTATTCGGGTTCCATTGATCATAACTAGTCTCTTCTAGATAGTATAACGATGCTAATACAACTGACGCAATACCTAGTGTCAATCCTACTACAGTCAACAAGAAATATATCTTGTGCTTCATCGTATTGTACCAATATATTTTCAACCAGTTCTTTAACATTTTTATTCGTATTTGATATAATTAATAATATTGATTTTAACAGCCTTATACATCTTACTTGCTAAAACCACAAAAACTAAAACAGAGAGTAGCACTAAAGAAAGTACAAAAGGATAAACCGAAATATCTGTATGATCTACAAACCTATTTAACCATTTACTCATCAGCCAATATGTAGGGTATAGCACTAATCCATAAGTAATTCCCAGAGCATATATAAATGGCTTTAATAACTTCAGATAGAGTTCTTTTTCACTAGCTCCTAATACTTTTCTGATTACGATTTCCTTTAATTGTTGTTCTATTGCAAAGGACATCACGGCGTAGAGTCCAAACAGAGCGATCAACACTACCGCTCCATTCCACAGCATAAACATATTGCGCTGTGATAATGTTTTCTGATAAATCTGAGCAAACTGTTTCTTCACAGCCATCACCTCAAATGGATATTCATAATCGACATTCACTATCCAGAACGCCTGTAGACGTTCTAGAGTTTCTTCCTTTATCTCTGGATCTATCTGCACAGATATAGACTCTATACCATAAGGTAAAAACTCTATATCTCTCCAGTGAAACAGAAGCATTGGTTTTATACTCTCTTCAAATCCGTCTCGGTTAAAGTCCCCTATTACCCCTTTTATGATAAACGTATTACTGTCATACGCTATGACCTCTCCTACCACCTCACTAGGTTTTTTCCCTAGTTGGGTAACAAACTTCTCATTGACATACACAGTTGGCAGATCTTCTTCTATATCCTCCTGAAGTGCCAGCATATTGAATCCCATCATCTGTATATATCCTTCATCTACACCATCCATGATGAAGTCCGTAATTTTCTGTTGTTGATAATAAGCGGTATGATTAGTATTCATACTAGTCCCTTTAAAAGAGATAGTAGATAATCCTACACTTTCAACTCCTTTAATATTTTGTATCTGCTCTATTAACTTTGGAGATTTATACATCTTACGTCTAATCTGTTGTGTATAGAGCTTTACTTGATACACCTGTTCTCCTTTAAATCCTAACTCCTTGGTCTGCATATAATACACCTGATTATATATTAACCACCCCGCAATTAAGAAGAAAAAAGCAATAACCAACTGTACTCCCACGAATGCCATTCTCCATTTAGAAATTCTGACATTTAACTGTACCTCTATTCCTTTCGTATTCTGTCTTGCTATCACACTAGCGAATAAAGCTGGTAATAAACCTCCTAAACAAATAATTCCACCTCCTATAAGTAAGATAACAATACCCATCGCTTCCCACGAAAACACTAAATGTTGATGTAAGAAACTGTTATAAATAGGTAAACTTAGCTCTACTAGTACTAAAGATATACTCAATGCTATAGTGACATTTAGTACAGTTTCGAATAATAGTTGTAATACAATCAGCGTCTTAGAAGCCCCTATCACACGTCTTAAAGAGAACTCTTTAACCCTGCTTAATACATTAGCTTGATTCAGACTGATATAATTGATGACTGTTAATAGGAAGATAAGAAATGAACACCCCGTTATTAGTCCTATTGTTTCTCTTTTCGTATTCCCTTCTAACAAGGTACTTTGCTTTGATTCAAATCGAGCTTCTGCTAATGGAACTAACTTAGAAACAATCTCATCTCCTTTATCATCAAAGTATTTGTTCTTCTTTTTCTTATTGTAATAAACCTCCTCTAGCTCTTTTAACAATTTAATTAGATCTGTTCTTTCTGCTTTTTTAAACACAAGTCCACCTACATTCTCTTGCCATAACTCAGATTCTTCCATTTCATCAAAATCTATAGAAGCTAGTACCACATCAGGCATTATCGTCGCACGTCTATCTAGTTCATACACACCACTGATGACATACTTCTGATGAGCTAAGGACAATGTATCTCCTACAGGGTTTTTATCTCCAAAAAACTGTGTTGCTAGAGTAGACGAAATCGCTATAGATAAATCATCTTCAAACAACTTCTCTTTATCTCCATACTTAAATTCGAAAGGAAAAAAATGAAAGAATGTATCTTGTGTATTTAGTATCTTGTGTACGATACCTTGTTCAGTTTTGCTTTCTCCGTAGAAGTCTAGATATTCTAATGCGTAGTAGCAATAGTCTTCTGCTAATTTATTTCCCAACAGATAAGGTCCTACTCCAGCAGGTATAAAGATAGAATTGGCTTGCTTACCCATTTCTAGATTAAGCTCATACATAGCATCCACACCAGGTACCCATCTGTTATAACTATGCTCACTCTTATAGTAAGTCACAGCTAAGATGACAGATGCCATACCTACCGCCAGCCCTATGATATTCCATGCAAAGAACAGCTTAGAGTTACTGATGTTTTTAATGTATATTTTAATCCAATTCTTTAGCATAGACTAATTACCTGCCTTAACCGAACCCATTGAGTCCGTATATTTTTTTATCTCTTTTGGTGTATTATAATAGATCACCTTACCCATCGAATCCGCATATGCATTAAGGCTTTCGGTAGGATATACTTCCGCTTTTCCCATCGAATCTACTTCTGCTTTAACCGTTTTCGCTTTTAACCCCTTTCCTGCAAAAGAACCTGCACTATCTACATTCACCACTAATGATTCTACATCTCCTGTCACTTCTACGCGACCTGCTGAGTCTACATTAGCCTTCATCGTCTTAGCTGTTACATTACCTATATATTTAGATGCTGAATCTATATTAATACTGATCGTATTCACAGAGAAGTTAGCATTTACATATCCTGCTCCATCAGCTGATATTTTAGCATGATCTCCTGATACTCTACCAGACACCAATATTCTCGCTACAGAACTAGCGTAGTAATTAAGTATCGCCTTCTGAGAAACATTTACTGTAATCTTTCCTATATTTTTATATCTTCTATTCGAAGACTTTAAGTCCACAATTAGTTTAGAGCCTACTTGTCTCACATCTACTAATTCTCCAGAAGTATCACTATCAGCAACAACTTCTACTGTATTAGAATCCTTGGTCGCATCAACATTCACAACCAATAAAGCAGAAACTTCGATACTCTGCACTCCACCCGAGATTGTAATTGTTTGCTTACTCTGCCCATGCATTATGAAGGACAATAGCGCTGCTATTAATGTTAATAAAAAACGTATCATACTCTTGTTGTTTTATTCTGCAAAAACATCTACGATTTTAGTATTTATCTTTTCTGATAAGATCATACCATCTTTCATCAAAATCGTGCGTTCTGAGTACGAAGCATCGTGATTCGAGTGAGTCACCATGATTATCGTCGCTCCTTGTTGGTGCAGTTCTGTTAGTAATTCCATTACTTCATTTCCATTCTTACTATCTAAATTACCCGTAGGTTCATCGGCAAGAATAATCTTAGGATTAGTCACTAAAGCACGTCCTACCGCCACACGTTGTTGTTGACCTCCTGATAATTGTTGAGGATAGTGTTTTAATCGGTGAACAATGTTTAAGCGCTCTGCAATTTCCATCACTCGCTTTTTGCGTTCACTACTAGAAACTTTATTATAGATTAAGGGTAACTCTATATTGTCATATACCGACAACTCATCTATTAAATTAAAGTTTTGAAAAATAAACCCAATGTTTTCTTTTCTAATCTGAGCACGCTGGCTTTCTGTTAGGCCTATCATCTCCTTGTCTAATAATAAATAGCTCCCACTACTTGCATTGTCTAACAGACCAATAATATTTAACAAGGTTGACTTTCCACACCCTGAAGGTCCCATCACGGAGATAAACTCTCCCTTTTTAACATTTAATGAAACCTGATTTAAAGCTGTTGTCTCTATCTCTTCAGTCTGAAACACACGAGACATTTCTTTGATTGCTATTACCATAATTATTCCTCTATATTTAAATGTTCTACTCTTAAATAATCCTTATAACTTGACACGATTACTTGCTCTCCCACTTCTAATCCAGAGATTATCTCGTAGTAGGCAGGATTCTCACGCCCTATTTCCACATTTCTTCTTATAGCTTTATTATCCTTCACTACATACACCCATTCTCCTTTAGTGTCTTGAAAGAAGTTTCCTTTAGCTAATAAAAGCGCCTTCTCCTTCCCTGACAAAAATAATTTAACTCCATAAGTCGTACCCTCTTGTAATTTTAATTTTTCTTCTGTCTCAAAAGATAGATGTACTTCGAATCTACCACTTTTTACTTCGGGTAGTATTTTTATCACCTCTACATTGACTATCTGGCCCTTCATATCTATCTGACCCTTCTGTTTCAAAACGATCTTGTCTAAGTAAAACTCATCTACTTGAGCCACTAGTTTATATCCTTCCATCACATCAATCTTACCAATACTCTCTCCTCCATTATAAGTCTTTCCTAATATTGCTTCAAATGAGGAAAGTCTACCAGATACTGGCGCTTTCAATAAGAAATTCTGCTTATTCTCTCTCAGCTGTTCTAAACTTCTGTTCATAACTACTAATGACTGATCTATTTGTCTCACCTGCAAAGCATTACTTTGTTTCTCTTTTTGAATACTCTCTTCCATCAATGCCTTACGTCTCTTTTGATAAGACAAAGCCTCTCTAGTCTTATTCCAATCACTTTCTGACAATATTTCTTGGTCGTGCAACTTCTTATTAAGATCGTATTGAAGTTCTGCATTCTTATAATCATATTCAATACTAATCAAATCCTTTGTTAAATTTAATTCTTGACTGCGAATATTCATCTTATTTACATTCAAATTATTCATTTGTTCTATCAAAGATGCTTCTTGAGACATAAAACTAAACTCAGAAGATGGATTATACAGTCTCACTAAAGGTTGCCCTTTTTGTACCATACTTCCATTTTCTACTAGTCTCTCCATCACAGCCCCTCCCTCCGTGATATTGACTAACAATGAATGTAGAGGTTCTACTTGCGATTGAAAAGAAATATACTCCTCAAAATAATTCTCCTCCACCGCACGAATACGAATCTCTTTCTTTGATATATTCAAAGCTATATTTTGAAAAAAAGTGATATAACTTATCCACCCCAATATGATAATACCTACAGAGAGGAGAATTATCTTAAGATTTTTTCTATTTTTACGAGGTACAGTACGATCCATTATCTATTGTTTTATAGACATAATAACAATAATGTGCCAATCATTAAAAGAAACATTAAGCACTATAAATCAAACACTTAATGTTTTACTGTAAAAACAACTGTTCGGTTTCGAACACCAAATCGTTCACTTTTGAATTAAACTTTTTCACCATGAGAAAAACTAACGCTACTATTCTTGTATTAGATGACAACTCTGAAGTACTTATTGCTGCTAAACTGTTGCTAAAAAGACATTTTGAGAATATACTAACAAACAATAATCCAAAAAAATTAGCTGAAATACTTTCTCAACAAGAAGTAGACGTAATTATTTTAGATATGAACTACCGTGTGGGTTTTGAAGATGGAAAGGAAGGAATATTTTGGTTTAAAGAAATAAAAAAAATAGCGCCACATACACAGATTATCTTAATGACTTCTTATGGAAATGTAGAAACTGCTGTAGAAGGTATTAAACTTGGAGCAGTAGATTATATTCTAAAGCCTTGGAACAATGAATCCCTTATTGAAGCTGTAAAAAATGTAATAAAACAACTTCGAAAAAAAGAAACAATAGCAGATAAACCGCAGAAAGAAAGCAATGTGTTTATCGGACAAGCTCCTAGCATACAAAAAGTATACTCAATGGCAAGCCGTGTCGCTAAAACTGATGTTAATGCTCTAATCTTAGGAGAAAACGGTACAGGTAAGTATGTATTAGCAAAATATATACATGACAACTCTCCTCGGAAAGACCAACCATTTATACATGTTGACTTAGGTTCGCTAAATGAAAACTTATTTGAAAGTGAATTATTTGGATATACTAAAGGAGCTTTTACTGACGCAAAACAAGATACTGAAGGGAGATTCGAAGCGGCTAATGGCGGTACGATATTCTTAGATGAAATAGGGAATGTACCACTACATTTACAAGCAAAACTACTTCAAGTCATCCAATCTAAAAGTGTAATCAGGCTCGGTGAATCAAAGACTCGTCCTGTTGACATCCGCATTATTACAGCTACTAATGCTAATATCGAGCAGGAAGTAACAAACAAATCTTTTAGAGAAGACCTTTACTACCGTGTTAATACAGTGACACTTCAGTTGCCCCCACTACGTGAGCGACTAGAAGACATCATTCCTCTAATGCAATTCTTTATTGAAGAGTACGCTAATAAATATGACCGTACTGTTCCTACAATTAGCGAATCTACCCAACAAGCTCTTAGATGCTATGATTGGAAAGGAAATATACGCGAAATGCAAAACAGAGTAGAGCGCGCACTTATTCTTACAGAAGAAGATGAATTAAATCTTACTGCTTTTGGTATCTCACTTACCATGATCAATGATAATATCTCAGAAGAAAACACCCTACAGGATATGGAACGCCAATCTATCTTAAAAGCTTTAGAAAAACACGAGGGCAATATCTCCCAAACCGCAGAAGAACTAGGTCTATCAAGAGCTGCATTATATAGAAGATTAGAAAAATACAATATTAAAAACTAAGTAGTACTATGCATTCATTTCACTTTAAAGCTTTTTTGCGCATTATAGTTATCCTAGCAGTGGCATTACTAGGGATGTATCTTCTTAAGCATGAATTAGTTTACTCTTTTATACTCGTAATCTTATTTATAACAGCGCTTTTCTGCGAATTGTACTTCTTTCAGAAGAGACATTATTCAGCGATTGACCGCATTGTCTTAGCGATGATGTATGATGACTATTCTTTAAAAACTACCAAAACTCAATCCAATGAAACGATAAATAACTTACAGAAATTATATCAAAAACTTCAAACTCAACAACAGCAAAATGAAGTACGTGAACTAGTATATCTAAACATTTTAAACAATATCGAAACAGGAATACTTATCTTAGAAAAAAAACTAGACAATTGGGAGATATTTTTCATTAATGATTACTTCTCTTCTCTATTTGATATTCCTAAAATCAAATCATGGACTAATCTAGAGCGATTATTACCTTCATTGACACATCACCTACAAACTCTAAACTTTAAAGAATCTAAAGAATCTATAGATATTAAAATAGAAGAAGAGGAGAAACAAACCTTTATTTTACAAACCTCTAATACCACTAGTCAAAACCAAGAATACTTTATTATCCTACTCGATTCTATTCAGAAGGTTTTAGACAAAAAGGAAAAAGATACTTGGGAAAATCTAATGAAAATCATCTCTCATGAAATAATGAATTCATTAACGCCTATTCATTCTCTAGCACATAATACACAACAAATATTAGAAGAAGAAGAAAGCCTATCAGAAGAAGATCTAGATGATATCAAACTAAGTATAAGTACAATCGTTAACCGCACAGATCACTTACAGCAATTCATCAATAACTATAGAAAACTAACAATGCTAGCTTCTCCAAAAAAGCAAGTAGTAGATCCTAATTACATTATCAAACTAAGTGTGGAGACACTGATGCCTTTATTTAAAAACAATCAGATATCAGTACACACTAATCTCTCACTAAAGACAACCATAGAATGGGATGCTAAGCAAATGGAACAAGTATTTATCAATTTACTCACTAATGCTATCCATGCAACAGCTAAACAAAAAATAAAAGAAATAAACATCAACTTATACGAGAAGAACAACCGTCTCTGTATAGATATAGAAGATAGTGGAGCTGGTATACTAGCAGAAATTAAAGAGAAGATATTCATCCCATTCTACACCACCCGTGAAGAAGGAGCAGGTATAGGACTTCCCCTATCTAAGAACATCGTAGAAATGCATAATGGGTACCTAACTTACCACAGACGTGAAGACAAAACTGTCTTCAGTCTTAACTTCCCGATGTATTAGATTATTTAAGAATTAGGAATGTGTTGGCGTCAAACGGATTGCAAAACCGCTCGAACGTAATCCGTGCCGTATGTATCCACATAGTAACCACATAGTAACCACAATCCCCTTCCAACATTTTTCACCCCCTATATCATGCTGACTAAAGAAGCATCACACATATAACTCCACACAGTAACCTTGTGGATATCTATCCATCCCTCATTTGCAATATTTCCTTTCCTTATTGGTCCAAAGTTCTTAACCTTAATTCTTCTCAGTATTATATTAACTATATTATACTCCCAAATATAAAATCTATTTATATAAATTATATCACACATTTATCAACATCGCCAAATGTAATTCTCTCATATCCTAACATGAAGGTATGAAATACTCATCTCTAAAAAAACTAAATCTTTTATATAAATTTGATGTAATCTACCTATTAACTCTATCAACTATTTTACAACTCTTACCCTCTCATAATACTCTTTAATTTCTCGATGTACTGCTCTGCCATCGCCTGCAATGTATTCACCAGGGAGTGCATCAAATAAGCTTAACCCAAAAAGACGTTGTACTAAACGCTTATGAAGCGGCAATTGATTTAATAGAAGTTCCTTATGCTTCATCTTTACGCCTATACCATGTTTATTGCGAAACCCAATATAAATCACATCATCTATATTTTTCCAGTTTATAGTAATATTGTGTTCATAGTTAATTATTCCTTCTGATGACAACCTTAGTAACACGACTTTGTTAGCAGATTTTTTCCACACAACCACTCCATTACAAATAAGTAAAACTCCCATAACAAAGAATAAAAGTAACAACAAAGTCATACGCCAAAACTCTACCAATAAAGAAAACGTAACACTAATATCTCTTAATATAAAATAGCTTAATAGCATCCCAGAAATTAGACTAATAAAGCCTAAGATTAGCATGCTCCTTCCCATACTAACTCCATAATAATATACCTTCTCTTCTTTCATCTAGCTATTTTTTAGTAAATATAATGATATCAGAAAAAAGCAAACCAAAAAAAGTCAATTCTCTCAGATACTAACCCTCTTATACTATAAAAAACCATCTTTATTATTTCACCTTTTTTAGCTTCATTTCTACTGCTTGAATTTTTATTCCATTAACAGTCGTCGGACTCTCTAATCTCCTATGAAAAGAAAACGTATAAGCAGATAATTCTTTAATTACCACCATCTCTCCTAAGTCTAAACCTCCTTCACTATCAAGTGTATAAATACAGTCATCTCTTAAATCGTACTTTACTTTTTTACTCAGTTCTATACAATTTCCTTCTTTATCTATCCCATCATACTTAAAATACTCTATCATCTCTTCGTCAAAGGTTATGACCAACAGTTTACAGTGATCAGTACTCTCTTCTACCCCTTCTCTTACAATGTTCCCTTCTATATCATACACTTTAGAAGATACATATTCCCAAGATCCCAAGAGATCTTTCTTAAGATAAGAGGAGCTAACACCTTCACTGGAGTAACAACTAGCCACAACCGAAAAAAAAGATAACGCTAAAAACAAAAAGCATCTCATAACTGTTTTTTTAATACCTAAAAGTACAGATTAAAAAACAATAACTCATTCCTTTTCTTTTAACCTCTCCAACACTGCCCCAACATATATTCAATACTTCTTCAAGAAATAAGCGCTCTACTAGAGCAATCTTGGGGAAATATTGAAGAAGTCTTGAAGGAGTTCACTCTAAAGCACGTTATATATAGGGTCAAAGGCTATTCTAGTTCTTAATCTATAAAAACAAAAAAACCACAAATAACTAACAATCATTAATTTAAGCCATTAAAATCTCAATATGAATGCTAAAAAAATAAGCTTGTTTTTAAAAAAAAGACACAAAAAAAGGCTACAATAGCCTAAATATGTAAAAAAACAGTAAATAAAGAGTCTGCTAAAACTCTTTAAAAGTAAATAACAGCTATTTATAAGAGAAAAACAGCCCTCCTTCTGTCAAAATAAGAAGCAAACAAACTAATTCAAAATATGAACTAATAATATATATGTGATAAAATTAAAATACACTATTGGAGAAAATAAGTGATTTATACGGTTATTTATTCTCCTTCGTACACGGTAGGTTCCCACAGTAGTTCTTTAAAATTGACTACCTTGTTATCTACTACCTCAACACCTTCATTCTCTAATAACTGTTGCATCAGATTAGTTCCATCAAAATGAAATTTACCTGTCAACATTCCATTGCGATTCACTACGCGATGAGCTGGTACTGTATCATCATTATGAGATGCATTCATAGCATACCCTACCATACGAGCAGAACGCGCAGCTCCTATTGCTCTTGCGATAGCTCCATAAGTAGTCACTCTCCCTTCTGGAATCTGTCTGGCTACAGTAAAGACACGTTCAAAGAAACTCTCTTCAGTAGCCATTACTTAAGTAATTTATAAATCGTAATTAGACAGATTATACCTGTAATTGTCCCAATAACATAGTTGATATTACGAAGAATAAAAGCATCCTCTCTTGAAGGTTTTTTAAACAAGGATACATAGATATAGAACATCATTCCTGATCCTAATACTACTCCTAACGAAAAGAATGTAGTACACAGAATATCAAAAATAGGAAAGTCATACGTAGCTAATGTAATACTTAGGAATACGTAATAAGGTATCAGAAAAACATTAATCGAGGCAAGGAAAACCCCGTATATAAAAGGAGACTTTCTCTTAGTGGTTTTATCAGCTTTTTTTCTCTCCTTCTTTTTAGCAAAAAACAAAAAGTAAATAGTCAGGATAGCAAAGATAGCTAGTCCTATCTCGTGAAGTGCCTCAGTAATACCAGGGCTTGAATCAATAAGCTTAGAAAAGAAAATCGCGACAAAAGTCTGTATAAAAATAACAGTTAAGGCTCCTAAGATATAGTGAAACGCTTGACGCCCTCCCTCTTCCTTAGCAATCTTAACTGCTGTCATATTAAGCAGCCCTGGAAGAGAAACTCCCAAGGTAGCTGCTAAAAAACCGAAAAATAAAAGTGTGATAACTTCTACCCCCATCTTACTTTATTCTAAATTGAATGTAAGTTATAGGTTTATTTTGTTCTAAATACTGTGATTCGTAAAAAGTTTGGATCTCAGTTACTACACTTGGTGCCCCCTCATTCTTATAAATGTGGTGGTTAGCATAAATAACTTCATGCCCTTCTCCATGAAGAAGTCCTAATGTGTATCCGTGCATAAATTCACTATCCGTTTTTAAGTTCATTACTCCATCTGCAGTAAGAACTTTCTTATAACGCTGTAAAAATTCGCTATTCGTAAGACGGTGTTTAGTACGTTTATATTTAATCTGAGGGTCTGGGAAAGTAATCCAGATCTCACTAACTTCTGCTGCTGCAAACGCATGCTCGATCAATTCGATTTGCGTACGTAAGAAAGCTACATTCGTCATTCCTGACTCTACAGCAGTCTTCGCACCACGCCAAAAACGAGCTCCCTTAATATCTATACCGATAAAGTTCTTCTCAGGATAACGCTTCGCAAGCTCTACTGTATATTCTCCTTTTCCACACCCAAGTTCTAAGACGATAGGATTGTCATTCTTAAATACCTCTTTACCCCAATTACCTTTTTGAGGTAATTCACCTATCATATCTTCTCTAGTCGGTTGATATACAATATCAAAAGTTTCGTTTTCTCTAAATCGCTTTAGTTTATTTTTGCTTCCCACGTGATATACTTCATTATAAATTTGCGCAAAATTAAGTAATTATAGTGAAACTATCCTATTTTAATTTTATACGCAACAAATAGATACCTTATTGGCTCATAATTAATTATCTATTGGAGCTACTAAAGCTTTTTCTAACGTAAATGAAAACTCTGATCCATATCCAAAACTACTTTCTACATAAATATGCTCTTCGTGGGCTTCAACAATATGTTTGACAATAGATAATCCCAAACCTGATCCTCCCACGGTTCTAGCTCCACTCTTATCGATTCGATAGAAACGTTCAAACAATCTAGAGACATTCTCTTTCTTAATTCCTAATCCATTATCTGTAACTCGGATTATCAATTTATTACTGACTAAATCCTCAATACTCACTTCTGTTGTACCTTTTTCTTTACCATATTTAATAGAATTGTCAACTAAATTAGTAATCACTTGTCCTATTCGCTCTTTATCCCCAACGACATAAATGGGTTTGTTATAATTTAAATCAAAGATTAGAGATATATTTCTCTTTTTAGCTTTATAATCTAAAAAATCAAAGGCGTGTCTTATCGTTTCTACAATATCAAAAGTTACAATATTAAGATGTAGATCTCCAGATTCTAACTTCGTAATCATATCCAGATCATTGACAATATAAATTAAACGATCTACACTCTGCGCCGCTCTTTCTATATATCTATCTCGAACATTTAAATCATCAATAGCTCCATCCTTAAGTGTCTCTAAATAGCTCTGTATAGTAAATAAGGGCGTTTTTAATTCATGAGAAATATTACCTAAAAAATCTCTTCTATACTCTTCTCTCACTTGTAGTGATTCAATTTCAATCTTTTTATTCTTGGCAAATTTTTGAATTTCTTCAGTTAATGTTTGCATATCTGTTGTCACCGCCTTACTTCTTAGATCAGTATGTTCTAGCAATGACACATTATCATATATTTTTTTTATACGACGGTAGATAAAGTGTTCTACTCTATACTGTAGGATAAAGAATGATACAGTGTATAAAAATATGTGGTAACTCAATAAAATCCAGATAGGAATATTTAAGTAAAAAAAGTCAATAGGAAAAATCACAATAATACTGATTACCGTAATTGCTAGTGACGACTTTACTGCGAACTTATAAGAGTTCTTAAACTTTGTAGCCATGTATTACTCTGCGTGGTCGAATTTATAGCCTACTCCTTTAATTGTCTTGAAGTAATTATCTCCAATTTTCTCTCTTAGTTTGCGGATATGTACATCAATCGTTCTTCCCCCTACAACAACCTCATTTCCCCAAACAGAATCAAGAATCTCATCACGTGTAAAGACCTTACCTGGCTTTGCCATCAATAAATATAGTAACTCAAATTCTTTACGTGGAAATACTACTTCCTCTTTACGGACAAATACTCTATACTCATCTCTATCTATTCTTATATCTCCAACCTCAATAGCATCAGAACTATTATCATCAGCAAAACGCGCACGTCTTAATAGCGCTTTTACCTTACTCATTAATACTTTTGGTTTTACAGGTTTAGTAATATAATCATCTGCGCCAGCTTCAAAACCAGCTACCTGAGAATAGTCTTCCCCTCGTGCTGTCAGAAAAGTAACTACGCTATTCGCTAAACCACTGTTATTTCGAATTAGTTCACAAGCCTCTATACCATCCATTTCTGGCATCATTACATCCAATATAATAAGGTGTGGCTTATTTGCTATCGCTATTTCTACAGCTTGCTTACCATTACTGGCAGTGAATACTTGATATCCCTCTTGTTCTAGGTTATAACCAATGACATCAATAATATCATGCTCATCATCAGCTAAAAGGATTTTAATCTCAGAATTTTTCATACTTGTGTTGTGTGTTTTCTCATGTCAAATATAGAGCATAATACATTACTAAATATAGACTTTACAATTATTTAATATGTTAACAATTTGGTAACCTAATATAAACAAAAATTTAAAATTTGAATAACATCTAGGATATATTGTACTAGGTTCTTTGCACTAATAATACAACACACTTATTCTATGAAAAACTTTTTAGTTATCTTATTTCTATTTGTATCAGTCTCATTTTATGGACAAAAGGCTGACATTAAAGGAAAAATAACAGATGACATGACGCAAGATCCATTAGCGTATGCAACAGTAGCAATTAAAAACACATCTAATGGAGTAAACACTGATCTTGATGGAAATTATCACATCACTGTTGAAGCAGGAACCTATATCCTACAATATCAATACATGGGGTATATTACTCAAGAAAAAACAATTACAATTACAGCAAAAGAAACTAAAACTATCAATATTGCAATGGCATCTGAGCATATTGAATTAGAAGGAGTAGTAGTACAAACCACTCGCTCTAAAACTAGAGAATCTGCATTGCTTATAGAACAACAGCGTTCTAGCGAAATAAAACAACAAATCGGTGCACAAGAATTATCTCGTAAAGGAGTTAGTGATGTAGCATCTGCTGTAGCTAAAACAACAGGAGTATCTAAACAAGAAGGAACAGGAACTATATTTGTACGTGGATTAGGAGATCGATACAATAGTACATCACTTAACGGGTTACCATTAGCGTCTAATGATCCCGAAAAAAAGAATATTGACCTAAATTTATTCTCTACAGATATTGTTGAATATATTTCTATCGACAAAACCTATAATGCTAGAAACTCAGGTGACTTTGCAGGAGGAAATATTGATATTATATCTAAAAAACACAGTGGAGAGGCTTTCTTTAATGCTTCTGTAGGAACAAATATCAATACAAATGCTGTAGGTGAAAGCAATTTTAAATCCCTGTCAGATAGAAGCTTTATCGGATTCTCTGAAACCAAACAACCAAGCAACGCTTTAAACAACTTTAGTTTTAAAAACTCAACACAAACTAAAGACAAGTCTCCTTATGGAATGAGTTTAGGTTTAAATGGAGGTAAATCATTTTACTTCGGTAAGGAATCTTCATTAAACTTATTCGCTACTTTATCTTTTGACAATAATTATAAATTCAAAGAAGGAGTAAATCGTACGGCACAAGCACAAAACAGTTTTACAAAAGACTTATATATGAAGTCTTATGAATATAATACGAATACAACTGCTATGTTAAATGCTGATTACAACATCAACTCAAACAACAGTATTAAATATAATGTTTTATTAATTAATGGTTCACAAGAAAAACTAGATGACTATACAGGATATATCAGAGATATCACGGATAGAAAAGACTACTATGAGAGTTCATTATTAACAAGACAGAATTATAAACAAGATCGTTTATTAGTAAATCAATTATTAGGAGATCACAAACTTAATGAACAAATAGATCTTAACTGGGGATTAGCGCTTAACAATATCTCTGCTCAGACTCCCGATAGACAGATGTACACTTTAAATAAAATTAAAGGACAAGATAACTATGAGTTCTCTACTAACTCTAGATCAGATAACAATAGATATTTTGAAGACTTAATCGAGAATGAAATAAGTGCAAATATTGCTGCTTCTTATAAATTCGCAAAGAACAGTGATAATCAATATAATGGTAAATTGACTTTAGGATACAACTTACGTCAAAAGAAACGAGAGTTTAAAGCTACTCAGTATGTATTTCAAATCAATGCTGACTATAACAACAACATTAATCCAAATGCTTTAGATAGCTTTTTTAACCAACAAAACTTCAACAACGGATACTTCGAAACCTATACTTTCAGAGGAGGTTCTAGTACTCCAGGAGCATTACTCCCACAAACTTATGATGGAGACATGACTGTAAATGCAGGTTTTGCTAATGTTGAATACAAATTCTCAGATAGATTCTCAGGTACATTAGGTGCACGATTTGAAACTATTACGCAAAAAGTAACTTGGCAAACACAGTTAGATTCAGAAAAAACTTCTAACACCTTAGACAAAAATGCATTCTTACCTAGCTTATCTTTAAAGTTTGCTGTGAATGATAGAAATAACTTGCGTTTCGCTGCATCTAAAACATATACATTACCACAGTTTAAAGAAAGAGCAAGATTTATCTATGAAGATGTTACTGAAATTAAAGTAGGTAACCCAGACTTATATGCTTCTGATGACTACAATGCTGATTTAAAATGGGAGTTCTTCCCTACAAATGATGAAGTAATTTCTGCAACAGTATTTGGAAAATATATTAAAAATCCAATTAATGAAATCGTATCTGCCTCTTCATCAAATGATATCACTTATGCTAACACAGGTGACTATGGATATGCTACAGGAGTAGAAATCGAATTACGCAAAAACTTAATCAGCTTCGACGACATTAATACAAATAAAATCTCTGGAGGACTAAACGCCTCTATCATGAAGACTTACCAAAAATTAGATAACGAAAAAGTAAATAAGGAAAATAAGTACTTATCAACTTCTTTTACACACGACAATGCTAATTTTACAGGAGCTTCTGATTTCTTGCTTAATGCAGACTTATCTTATATCAAAGAATGGGGAGAAAAGAACTTAATGGCGACAATGTCTTATGCTCACTTCTCTGACAAACTATACTCTATTGGTACAGAACAAGGTGGTAACTTAGTAGATAAAGCATTCGGAATGCTAGACTTCACTTTTAAGATGAAGTTTAACAAAAACTTCGGTATAGGAATAAATGCAAAAAACTTATTAGATCCTAAAATCGAAAGAGAGCAACAAAACCTAACACAAGATATCTTAGTTAGATCTTATAAGTTAGGAAGAAACTTTAGTTTAAGCTTAAATTATAATTTCTAAAATAGCATATTACACAAATACCCCAATTTAAGAAAGGCGAGAATCATATCTTTTGATCCTCGCTTTTTTTTATCTCCTATATACAATAGTATATCCTGAAATAAACAAAATAAGAGGAGTATGTCTATCAATAAAACATAGCTCACTTAAGGCTATTCACATTCACTTAATCTTAAACACTCAAAAAGCATCAAATTAACACAGTTAACACATGGTTAATATTAAAATTACAAATAGTTAATTATTCAATGACAGTCACTTAACACCCTTCGAACAATTTCTATACATCTTTGTATCAAACAAATATAAAAAACTATATTACACATGAAAAAATTATTAAGATCAGGATTCGCAATTGCAGTAGCAACATTAACATTAGTAAGCTGTTCATCTAGTGATGACAACAACGATAATAATGGAGGAAAAGAAGGAATTTTAAAGGGTGATGTCATAGGGGGAGAAATGAAGAAAGGTGATAAAGTGAGTCTTCAAGCTAACAAAACATATAAATTAAAATCTAAGTTGGTAGTAGGTGATGGTGCAACATTAAACATACCAGAAGGAGTTAAAATCATTGGAGAAGGAGGAACACAGTCTTACATAGCAGTAGCACAAGGAGGACAAATATTTGTAGAAGGTTCTAAAACAAATCCTGTGGTTATGACTGCAAATGTTGCCAAAAGAGGAAGCTGGGGAGGTTTAGTAATCTGTGGTAAAGCACCTATCAATAAAGCTGTAAGTGCGACAGCTGAAGTATCTGACTTAACTTATGGAGGTACTGTTTCTAACGACAACTCAGGATCAATCAAATATCTAAGAATAGAATACGCAGGAGCTAACTACAATAGTGAAAAAGAATTTAACGGTCTTTCATTATTCGGTGTTGGTAGTGGAACTACTATTCAATATGTACAAGCGCACGAAGGTTCTGATGATGGATTTGAGTGGTTCGGTGGAACAGTAAGTGCACAATATTTAGTATCTACGAACAATGATGATGATCAATTTGACTGGACAGAAGGATGGTCAGGTACAGACAATAAATTTTGGTATTCAAAACAATCAGGAGAAGCTGATAAAGGATTTGAAGCTGACAACAATGCAAAAAACAGATCTGCTAATCCTTACTCTAACCCTACAATCAAAGGTGTAACATTACTACCTGCTGTAGATGGAAAAGGTACTGCTATGAAATTACGTGAAGGAACTAAAGGAAATATTTCTGACGTAGTTATCGGAGCGTTCGGTACTGCATTCGATGTAGAACATGACGAAACAATTGACAATGTTAAAAATGGTTCTTTAATCTTAAGCAACGTTAAACTAATCAACGTAGGTAAAGCTACTACAGGTAAAAACACGAAAGGTGAAACAATAGATGTATCAAAAGTATACACTACTGGTGAAGCAAAAGGTGCTGGTAATGGTGCTGGTGTTCCAGACTGGACAAAAGGGTGGACAGTAGGTCTATAATAATTAAGATATAAAAATGTTAAAAAAAAGTGCTTATTTATATAAATAAGCACTTTTTTGTTTTTTTATATCAATTTAAATTTTTACTTTTATACCATAATTTTAGTTAGATGGCAAAAAAATACTTTTATATCACAATGTTCATTGCAATGCTAGGCGGAAGTACAGCATTTGCGCAAAGTGGTTTGCGCTATAATAATGAACCTAGATATTCTAATCAGAATATTGAAGGGCTATCTATTTACCCTAACCCAGCTGTGGCTAGTGGTAAATTGTACATTGAATCTACTAAAAATGAACCTAAAGAAGTAGAACTATACAATGTTGTAGGAAAAAAGGTATTTACGACAACAGTAAATAATAGAGAATTAAGTTTACCTTATAGCGTTAATGCAGGAATCTATGTAATGAAGATTAAAGAGAGTAACGCTACAGCTACTAGAAAGATAGTTATAAAATAAAGAATTACATTTTAATGATTTTATATTCTAAAAAGAGTATCTCTAAAAGAGATGCTCTTTTTTATTTGTATTTTTGTACTTAAATATACTACACCGTGTTTAGACCTGAAGAAATCATACAAATACAAACTAAAAAAGATTTCCATAGAACAGCTATGAAAGTCTTTAGATTCCAGTATGAGTATAACCCTGTTTATCAACAATTCTGTAACCTACTTAATAAAACACCAGAACAAGTAAAAACATTAGTAGATGTACCTTTCTTGCCTATAGAGTTTTTTAAAAGTAAAGATATACTGAGCTCTAGTGAAGCAATACAAATTACTTTTACTAGTAGTGGTACAACGGGAGTAATTACTAGCAAACATCATGTGACTGACTTAACTTATTATGAATACAGTTTTAGGGCTGCGTTTTCACATTTCTATGGCAACATTGAAGATTATGTTGTTCTAGCTCTGTTACCAGCTTATCTAGAGAGAGAAGGATCTTCGCTTATCTATATGGTAGAAGATTTAATAGAGGGGTCTAATCAACCTGAAAGCGGGTTCTACTTAAACAACTATGCAGAATTAGCTAAAATGTTAGTTGATTTAGATAAACAAGGGAAGAATGTCTTACTTATAGGTGTTACTTATGCTTTATTAGATATGATAGAGATGCAACAATTTTCTCTTAGTAATACTATCATTATGGAAACAGGAGGTATGAAAGGAAGGCGTAAAGAAATGATTAGAGAGGAACTTCACAAAGTTTTATGCAGTGGTTTTGGAGTTACCAAAATACATTCAGAATACGGAATGACTGAATTACTTTCTCAAGGATATTCTTTTGGAGATGGTATTTTCGAATGTCCACCTTGGATGGACATCCTAATTCGTGATCCTGAAGATGCACTAAGATATATTGAAGAGGGAAAAACGGGTGGGGTTAACGTAATCGACCTAGCAAATGTAAACTCTTGTTCATTTATAGCTACACAGGACTTAGGTAAGAAATATAAAGACGGTTCGTTCGAAGTATTAGGACGATTTGACCATTCAGATATAAGAGGATGTAACTTAATGGTAGTGTAATCATTATTACAATAAAAAGCGCTGTAAATAATTATTTTACAGCGCTTTTTTTATCGTCTATTACTTCTCAATTAATTCTAACTTCTCTGCAAAGTAATCACAGAAATCTTTCATTGTAGCGGCCATCTTTTCATCCTCAGTTGCACGTTCAAACGTATCTGACATCGCAACTAATGTTTGGTGAAAAAACTTTTTCATCTCATCCACAGGCATGTCTTTAGTCCATAAATCTATGCGAAGAGTTTCTTTCGCTTTATGATCCCATATAGATAATAACATCGCCTTAGCCGCAGCACCATTAACACCTCCATCTTCAGCAGTCCAGAATATTTTATCTGGCACCTTATTCTCGTCTAATTCTACTCTAATATTTATATCAGAAACGTGATTTTTACTCATTACTTCTTTGGTTTATATTTTGATTTTTCAAATATTTCTTTTGCTTCTTTATTAAAAAGTTCTTGCAAAGTTACATTATTATTCGTCATATATGAGTTAACTATTTGCCAACCCAACCAAGCTCCTGTTCTTCCTGGACTATCTCCATCAATATCTAAATAATACTTAGAAAAAGGAGCTGCTGTTAAAAACCTACTAGATAATCTCGGGTCAGTATCATATAACAAATTATTATCAACGAAATATCTCCACATATACTGCTCATTCATTTGACACCATTTTATTTGTTCAGGTGTAAATCCGATAATATAAGAATCTTCTATATTAGGCAGTAGCAACTTCTTTGCATATAGAGTTTTCCCATATTGTATTACCCCTCCTAAAAAAGTCTTGTCTCTATTACTAGATATTTTTTGGATAAGAAAACTCTCCGCTAAATCAGGCAAAATTTGTGTTGATTCAAACGTGCCTCGTAAATAATCAGGAAAGCCTTGATAAAAACGGTGATCTTTACCTAAATAAGTATCTAGAGCAATCAAAACTAGCGAATCTGCGTAGATAGCCTTCGCAGTAACATCTACTTCTGAGATAAGTGTAATAACTTTCTTCTTAGATGATTCTTGCGGATAATAGTATTTGATATGCTTAAAGAAGTCTTCTAATTGAGAAGGTAGATTTCCCAAGTCCGTAAACCTCTTCTCTACTTCTTCATTTAATTCTATAAACAAGGTGTCTTTTTTCTTCTCTAACCAGAAATCATCCGATAGATTTGAATTAAAGAAATAAGGGTGCTTTTTTTTAACCTCTTCGAACTGTGAGACATCCATCTTATAGAATTCTTCATCAAAACGAGAAATAGTCATTTCTACAGGAATCTCCGCAATCTCTTTTTCAAGATCGCTTTTCATATCCCTACAGCTTGACCAAAAAACACAGCCAACTAGTAAAACCACACTAGATAAATTAGTAAATTTGGAAAAAGTCATTTTATCTTTTTTTATTTTCAAAGTACAAATATAATAAGATAGATATCAACCTATTCCATAATTCTTCAAAGTCATGACAAACAATATTAAAATGAATACAGAAGCAGTTACTAACCACATTGTTAATTGGTTAAAAAATTATGCTCAAAATGCAAGAGTTAGCGGTTATGTTATAGGAATATCAGGAGGTATAGACTCTGCTGTTACATCTACTTTATGTGCGATGACAGGACTACCTCTATTATGCGTCGAAATGCCTATACATCAAGACCCTTCTCAAATATCAAGAGCTAAAGAACATATAGATTTCTTACAGAATAAGTTTCCTAATGTGACATCTACAGAAGCTAATTTAACTTCTACATTCGAGATATTTAAAGAATCTGTACCTTCTTCTAAAGATGAAGCAATCCTCAACCTAACATTAGCTAACACACGTGCTAGACTACGTATGACAACATTATACTACTATGCTGGACTACACAGGAGTCTAGTGGCTGGAACAGGTAACAAAGTAGAGGACTTCGGTGTAGGTTTCTTTACTAAATATGGTGACGGTGGAGTAGACGTCAGCCCTATCGCAGATTTAATGAAATCAGAAGTACGCACTATCGGAGAGTACTTAGGTATTCCAAGTAGTATTATCATAGCCAAGCCTACTGATGGATTATTTGGTGACGAACGCTCAGATGAGGATCAATTAGGTGCTAACTATGACGAACTAGAAGTAGCTATGCTAGCACACGACAAAGGAGCTAAAGCAGAAGACTTCACAGGAAGAGAAAAAGAAGTTTTTGAAATATATCGTAGATTAAATAAAATCAATCAGCATAAGATTAACCCTATACCTGTCTGTATAATTCCTATAGAATTCAAATAATCACTATTCAATAAATACTTTTTTATCATCTATATCTTAAAAACAAATACCTTTGTTAAAAAAATATTAGTTATGAAAAAGTATTTATTATTTTTAATTACCATATTATCTATATCTCTGACTTCATGTTCAGTAGATGATGACTACTGTGGTAATGAAACCTATAGGTCATTACAACTTAAAGAAACACCTAATTTTAGCCCTTTAAATTTCTATGTAAAAGGGCTCAAAGGAGATTCCTATATTATTATTAGAAATGAAAGAGACTTCCAAAATAGAGTGTATGGAGCTCAATACTATAGAAATGTTATAGATTGGAGATATGATGAGCTGATTATTGGACAAAAATATGAAGAGCGTTTTAGTGGAATTATAGACATATCAACATTCTATAAAGAAAGCTGTAATTACAACTTTCAAAACATTCTAAATGTAGAAATTAAATTGAACAAAGGCTCTAAATATAATGGTTATATTACTTACCACACCATTGTTCCTAAAACAAAAAGTGAGCAATATGATATAATAACTACTGTACAATTCTATAATTAATACGAAAAGAGGCTATTGCCTCTTTTTTGTTTATCTATAGATCTCTAAATCTAGAAGTAACCTCACCCAAACGCTTCCCAAACATAGTCTTCAAATTCGTATAATCAACAATTAAAGAAAGGATTTCATAAGATCTTCTTTCATCAACAATATCTATATCTCTTAATTTATCCTGGTACTTATCGATCATCTTTTCTAAGAGAAACTTCCTAAAGGCTAAAATATTCTCAGTCACATACTGAGATATTCCTTGTTCTTTCTGTTTAACTATAATATTCTGAGATTCCCATTTATGTAATACCTCTTTCTCATCCTCCATTATAATACTTGTTACCTCCTGTGCCATCTCAGGACTAAGAGTTTTAAGATACTTCTCTAAATCCCATACATTGTGATTAAAGTAATCAATAAGATCCTTATAAATTATTTTAAACATCGGATTCGTTAGTTGTACCTCATCTTCTTGTAGGCTCAAATAAACTCTTTCATAAACTTTTTGTTCTACCTTATGCTCTACTTCTATTACTTCATTTTCTTCATTAACGTCTAAAAGAAGCTCTACAAATTGCTCTTCAACATTTCCATACAACAACAGTATTTCAATAATCTTAAGCTCATGATTATATAGCCTATCAAACACCTCTTTCTTCGAAAGATCAGAATGAACTACCTCCATCTGCTTTCTCTCCTCTGTATACTTTCTATTGGCCTCAGCTAATTCCTTTCTTCCTATTTGTGCCAGTGAATTAAAGATAACATCCTCAGAAATATCCATAATACGCGCACATTCCTGTACATATATTTCTCTTTGAATGAGATCAGGTATTTTAGAAATACTCTGTACCATATCTCTAATTAACTCTGCTTTCTTTATAGGATCACTTTTAGCCTCATCCATTAACAAGTTTGCCTTAAAACGGATAAAGTCAGTAGCATTTGCCTTAAAATATTCATCTAGCTGTTCCTTTGTATGTTTTCTAGCGAAACTATCAGGATCTTCTCCATCAGGTAAGGGACATACTCGTACGTTCATCCCTGCCTCTAATATCAAGTCTACCCCTCTAAGAGAAGCACGAATACCCGCAGCATCTCCATCGAATAACATCGTTATATTCTTAGTCAAGCGACTAATCAATCGTATTTGATCAAGTGTAAGTGCAGTACCAGAAGACGCCACGACATTTTTTATACCTGTCTGATGCATCTGTATAACATCAGTATACCCTTCTACTAAGAAACAGTTGTCTTGTTTGGCGATTTCCTGTTTAGCATGATAGATACCATACAGTACTTTACTCTTGTGATAGATATCACTCTCAGGAGAGTTAAGATACTTAGCAGCTTTCTTATCTGCAGTCAAAATACGCCCTCCGAATCCTAATACTCGACCAGACATACTCTGAATAGGAAACATAACTCTTCCCTTAAATCGATCAAACTTACGATCTTCCTTTACAATAGTTAGCCCTGTTTTATCAAGATACTCTAAAGAATAACCCTTCTGTAACGCAACATCTGTAAAGGCACTCCACTGATCTGGGGAATATCCTAATCCAAATTCCTTTATTGTTTCTTGAGTAAAGCCTCTCTCCTTAAAGTAAGTCATTCCTATCGCCTTACCTTCTTCTGCATGAAATAATGTTTCTTCAAAGTACTTTTTTGCAAACTCAGACACGATGAACATACTCTCCTTTTCGTTCAGCTGTTCTTTTTCCTCATCACTTTGTTCTGTCTCCTCTATTTCGATACCATACTTCTTTGCTAAGTAGCGTATTGCCTCTGGATAAGAGAAGTGCTCATGCTCCATAATAAAGCTAATAGCGTTACCACCTTTACCTGAACTGAAGTCTTTCCAAATCTGCTTAACAGGTGATACCATAAATGATGGTGTTTTCTCGTTAACGAAGGGGCTTAGTCCTTTGTAATTACTCCCTGACTTTTTCAGAGTTACAAAGTCACCTATCACCTCTTCTACACGAGCAGCGTCAAATACAGCATCTATAGTACTTTTGGAAATCATATACTTATTTTAGTTCATTTATAGCTCAATATATAGAATTATTGCGACATTCAACTATTTTTGGCAAATGCAAAGGTAAAAGAAAAGAGAGTTGTTTCTAGAATAAATCATCCAAAAACAACTCCCAATAACCTAATAATTCACTTTTAATATCTATTTATAAATCTACTCTTACACCAAATGACCACATATTCTGTTTAATATCACTGTGTTTAAACATTGGTGTCAATTCATATTGAGCGAATAAACTCCAATCTCCATTACCGATATAAGCACCTAAACCATATCTTACTTTATTAATATCAAGATCTACTCTCTCTTTAGTTCTAAATTCATGTCCTTCATCTGTGTATCTATATACTTGGTAAGTATCTTTTCGATTAAGGTTTACAAAACCTCCTACTCCAACTCTCCAAGACTCTTGACTCCTAAAGTAAGTTCTACCTGTCTTCTCATTCATCTTAGGTTTTGAGAAATCAAACTCTAAATAAATAGGTATCTGTACTGAACGTATTGCCAATCGATTCTTGCGCAAATCTTTCTCATGTTCTACAATAGCTACTTGACCATCAGCTTGTTTTTCAAAATAACGGTGTTCTGTGGGTTTTAGATTATTATACTCTAATAAAACCCCATATCTAAGGTGTAATAAGTTACTATCTTTCAATAGACGTCTATTGATATTAAATCCCCACTGAATAAAGCTAGAAGGGACATAGCGAATATCTGAATTAGCAAAAGCTCCTTCTGTTACTAGATTACTCATCCCATAAGCAAATTGAATCTGAAACCTATTGCGTCTATCGCCTACTATTCGATTACCTCTCTGTATGTAGTTTTTTCTACCCATTACAATTGCAGAGCCTGACTGATCCTTAGCAGAATCTCCATATAGTTCCCCTGATTTAATCGAATATTGCACATGACTCTGAACAGTACTAGATAAGCTATCATTTAGATTATTTATAGTATTTTCTAACCTCTTAGACGACTCTAAAGCTAATTTACTCTTTAGATCTTGTACTTCTTCTTCTGTAAGTTTCTTATTCTCGACTAACACATTGAGGGAATCTACCTTAATCTTTAAAGCTTCCTTTTCAGATACTGTACTATTCTGAATCTTTACAGCAATACTAGTTACTTCCCTATTAAATTTTTTTACTTGCCCAGACATACCTAAAGTAGCAAATAAGGCAAGAGCCATAACTAGTGTATTCTTTTGTTTCATAATTGACTAATTAGATAATTCTACAATGACCTTCTTGGTCTTGTCATAAATTTTTTTGATTACAGATTCTCTGTATTCGACCTCTATTTCCCCTTCCACTTGATTCAACAGGTCATCACTACTCACCACTATTTTCTTCGAAGACTTACTCACTACCGGTTCTATGAATACTTCTTGAAGATTTTGTGGTTTTAATGGACTTATTGTATCTACCACTATATCATCATTTGCTAATTGCTTATGTTCTTGCTTCAGTGTATTAATTCCTTCCTGCGTTATCACAGGAGATGTACTAGGTTCACTTATTTTCTCTTGATTATAGATTGTATCTATTTTGGGTATTTCTTGTTCTACTAATGTATTGTCGATTTCTTCCACACTAGGCAATTCTATAGAAGGTATTACCTGATTATCTAAACTCGGATCAATAAATTGTACTACTGAGAATCCTCCAATCAACAAACTAGCTGCTAATCCTATCCACCACATCACATTAGACTTGCTCTTTGCTTTAGCCTGCTGATCTAACTGAGAAGATAATTTATCCCATGCCTGAGAAGAAGGAACTATCTCTCTATCTGCTAAACTGTCTTTCCACTGTTTATCTATTTTATTCCATTCCATACCCCTTGTGTTTTTAAGATTGCTAATTGCTGTTGTAGTAATTTTCTAGCCTGTGCTAACTGAGATTTAGATGTCCCCTCTTGTATTTTTAATAATTCTGCTATCTCTTGGTGTTTATATCCCTCTATTACATATAAATTAAACACCGTTCTACAGCCTTCTGGCAACTGATCTATTAGTAGTTGTATATCCTCAATAGACAGCTCTATATCATCTTCTGCAATTTCTTCTCTTACCTCAACATCTTCTATATAATGAAAGTTTTTCTGTACTCGTAAAAAAGAAATAGATTCATTCACCATGATACGTCTTACCCAGCCTTCGAAATTCCCTTTTCTTTCGAACTTCTCTATATTTGTAAAGACTTTCATAAACCCCGCAATCATCACATCCTCTGCATAGTGAATATCCTTAATGTACTGTCTACAGACAGCAAGCATCTTACCAGACACAAGGTCATAGACTTCCTTCTGCGCAACTCTTTTATGAGCACACAGATCATCTATATAATCCTCTAATTTCTTTTTGTGTAGCCTTATCAACTTCATAATAGTAATCTTCTATTGCTTAAATATAGCTTCTAACCTCCTTATTCAAAGAAGTCTAAAATGTACATAATAAACTGGATTATAACCGAAGTGATAAATAAAATAATACCTTTCATAATATTTAGAATTGCTTATCTATTTACATAGACGCAATTCTAAACAAAAAGGTTGTAAGGAAAGTGAAAAAATTATTTTTTTCTTTCTATTACATAATTTACTAGCGTAAATAGAGCTTCTCTATAAGTAGATTCTGGAAACTCTTGTAGTATACTTAAAGCCTCTTGTTGATACTCTACCATCTTAGTAGTAGCATACTCAAGACCTCCTTTTTGTTTGACGAATGCGATAACTTCTTTCACACGTCTTTTATCTTCATTGTGATTCTTCACAGAATTTATCAACCACTTCTTCTCTTTTGGTTCACAAGTATTCAATGTGTAAATCAACGGAAGTGTCATCTTTTGTTCTTTGATATCTATACCTGTAGGTTTACCAATAGGACCATCAGTATAATCAAACAAGTCATCTTTTATTTGGAATGCCATACCAATCAACTCTCCGAACTTACGCATCTTCTCAATAAGTTCAGCATCATCAGGTTGAACAGAGGCTGCTCCTAAGGCACAACATGCTGCTATAAGCGTAGCAGTCTTCTGGCGAATAATCTCATAATACACCTCTTCAGTGATATCTAAACGTCTTGCTTTCTCTATCTGAAGTAATTCACCCTCGCTCATCTCACGTACAGCCACAGAGATAATACGAAGTAAATCAAAATCACCATTGTCTATAGATAATAGAAGTCCTTTTGCTAATAAGTAATCACCCACTAACACCGCTATCTTATTCTTCCATAAAGCATTTAGTGAGAAAAAACCACGGCGTTTATTACTATCATCCACGACATCATCGTGTACTAAAGTTGCTGTGTGTATTAGCTCTATAACAGAAGCACCTCGATAAGTACGCTCATTAACCTCACCTGCCACCATCTTCGCCACTAGGAATACAAACATAGGACGCATTTGCTTCCCTTTTCTATTCACTATATAGTAAGTGATTCTATTTAGTAAGGCTACCTTAGTAGTCATTGAGTTGCGGAACTTCTTTTCGAAAAGTTCCATCTCACTTTGTATAGGCTGTTTTATTTGCTGTACTATATTCATCGAAATCAAAAATACGACTTTTTTATCTCATTAAATAGTTTCCTTTAGGAGTAAACTATTAAGAAATAGTCAAGTCTTCTATTACACAGAAATTTACTGTTTTTGATTACGATTTATTAGCCAACTGTCCACAAGCTGCATCAATATCTTTACCACGGCTACGACGAACGACTACTGTAATATCGTTGCGCTCTAAAGCTTTGATATAATTATTGGTAGCTTGCTCATCTGCTTGCTGAAACTCTCCGTCGTCAATAGGATTATACTCAATCAAATTTACCTTACATGGTACGTATTTACAGAACTTCACTAGCGCATCTATAGATGCCTTATCATCGTTAATTCCTCTCCAAATCACATACTCATACGTCACGCGACTCTTCGTTTTACTATACCAATACTCTAAAGACTCCCTCAAATCAGTCAGTGGAAAGCTCTTTGTGAAGGGCATAATTTTATTGCGTATCTCTTCGATAGCTGAGTGTAGAGACACCGCTAACTTATATTTTACGCCATCATCTGCTAACTTCTTAATCATCTTAGGAAGTCCTGAAGTAGATACAGTGATACGCTTAGGAGACATTCCTAACCCTTCTTCAGAAGTGATTTTATCTATCGCTGCTTGCACATTGTTATAGTTCATCAGTGGCTCACCCATTCCCATAAACACGATGTTAGATAACGGGTGTCCGTGATTCTTACGACTCTGTTGATCGATAGTTAATACCTGATCATAGATCTCATCAGGATTTAGATTACGCATACGCTTCAGACGAGCAGTAGCACAAAACTCACAGTCTAGGCTACACCCCACTTGTGAAGACACACAAGCCGTAGTTCTCGTTTCTGTAGGGATTAAGACAGACTCTACAATAAGACCATCGTGTAACTTCACACCATTCTTAATAGTACCATCAGAACTAACCTGCATACTATCTACCTTAATGTGATTAATTACGAAGTTTGCATCTAGCATCTCACGTGTAGCCAAAGATAAGTTACTCATATCCTCGAAAGTATGAGCCCCTTTACTCCATAACCACTCGTATACTTGGTTTCCCCTAAATGCTTTATCTCCCTGAGAAACAAAGAAATCTCTTAATTGTTCCTTAGATAAACTTCTGATGTCTTTTTTGTCTATTTGCATGGCGCAAAGTTAATCTCAAATTATCCGACTGCCAAATACTGTAATAAAAATATAACAATATTGTAAGGAAGAATCAATTAAGAATTAGGAATTTAAAATTAGGAATCCGAGACATCTATATCCACAGTAGTATGGGCGTATCACTATACGCCACGCAATCCATACCATGCATATCTCCAATCTATGTCATGCTGACGAAGGAAGCATCACACATATAACTCCACACAGCAACCACAATACTTGCGTTGGCGCAGGTCAGAACGCTAAGAAAGAGTCCAGTGGAATCTTTTAGTTAATGGGACAGGAGGCGTGTTGGCAGAGTAATCCGTGACGTGTATTTTCTCAAAACAATTGCCATGTATATCCACACAATTACATAAAGAAAACATCTAAAAGATGTTTTCGGTGGGCGTAAAGTATTACGCCCCTACCGTTGTGTGCCAATAGTACATAACATCTATCTCCACACAGTAACTGTTATCTGTAAACTATTAACCGTTAACCACTACCTTCTTCACCGCTAGCACATGCTTACACATACCTCTATCTCCCTGATATTTTCCATACCACTCACAAGTACATCTCTCTTGGTCATCATCTAAAATTACCGTATGGCGTACACCTCCCGTACCATCTACACGAGCTTCTACACGTCCATTGGCATTGCCGATAATCTCAACCTTATTCTCAGCGATTAACTTCTCAGCATTCTTTAAACGAGGATTAAGACTCATAACACGCTCTAACTTAAAGGGCAATCTTCGATAAAAGAAAGCATTGTCATCTAAATCAAAACCTAATAATCCCATAGCAGCTAATCGTCCTGTCAGACTATCCGCATCAGTGAAACTCATCCCTTCTTCCATCGCAAACATCGTCGGGTTAAAGCGTTGGTTCGCATAAGCGTATTTATCCATCGCATCTATCCACTCATCATCCACATCGTCGATTAACGACTCTAGCGCAGCTCCCTCTCCCGAGAACCCTCTAAAAGTTTCACGAGATAAAGACAAACTAAATCGAATATCTCCAAAATACAACTGCCAAGTTGTGCTCTGCATATCAGGATGTGGATACACTTGCATAGTATCTATATAAGGCAACAAAGGCTCTAACAATCTCAAGCGATGAATACCTCCTACACAAACTGCATTAGCAGACTTAACAGGTGTGAATACAGGCATATTACCACGTACTGTTAGATAATAATCTGTCTTAATCACCCCCTTAGGAATCCCTCTAAACAGTTGTTGTGTCTGTATTTTATTAAATGTATGCACTCGCTCTGCCTTAGACAGATAGATCTGTACCGTACTCAATCCTTTAATCCACTTGATCGGAAGAGGTACTTTTCGTTCTACTATTTTCTTATCCTCAGTCTGAATACTAACCTCCTTCTGACCTATTGACAGCAGTACATTTTCCTTTTGCTTAATACTATTCAGCGCAGTAAGCATCGGCTGGTTAAAGTCTACATTCGTAGTCCCATTCTCTAAGAACTCCCCATCTAACCCATCAGGCAATACATCTACACGAGCGTACACTCCTGCACAGTGAGAGAATCCTTCGAATCGCACTCTACCATCCCCTGCTGTAGCAATAGGGTCTTTTAGCTTAGCTAGATCAGCAGGAGATAAATTAAAACTAGACTTCACCACATTAGACAACGTGATTAAACAACGTGCCATAATAAAAGGATCCTTCACATTACCCCAAAAAAAGCATGGAGCATCAGTCTTCTTCTGTATCTCACTGTACTTCGCTAAGAATAATTCGTCCCCTCCCTTGCCTTTCGTTAAGCTAGAAGGGTTATTGTATATATAAGATAATAGATCGTTCATGGTACTTACAAATGAGTAAGCAAGGTACTAAAATTCATAGAAATATAACGTTATAGAACTGTACACATCTGTTCTCTTATTTTAAAAAAAGGCAATTACTCTTTGATAATAAATCCTTTACACATTATCTTTGCCCATTATGCAGCAATAGTAAAATAACATTGTAAATCACAGTCACACACTACAACGTAGCAATTGACTTCGTTTATTTAAGCGTACCCAATCTTTAGGGTACAGTTATTTTATTATATATACTTATGCAATCAAACAAGATTAACAGCATCGTAATATTCATTACGATCACCATTATATTAGACAGTGCTGGCTTCGGTATTATCTTTCCAGTATTACCGGAACTATTAGAACACGTACTACATGCTGACCTCAGCACAGCAGCGAAGTACGGAGGTGTACTTACGTTAGCTTACGCCTTTATGCAATTTATCTTTGCACCAATCTTAGGGATTATTAGCGATCGTTATGGACGTAGACGAGTATTATTACTTTCTCTTTTTGGATTCTCTATAGACTGTTTTATTATGGCACTTGCTCATAGTTATTGGCTACTATTCATCAGTCGGCTTATCGCGGGAGTGACAGGTGCTACCTTTGCCGTGGCATCAGCTACGATTACAGATGTTACGGATGAAGATAACAGAACGAAATACTTCGGCTATTTAAATGCAGCTTTTAATATTGGCTTTATCATAGGCCCTTTAGTAGGAGGGTTATTAGGAGAATATCATTTTACCTACCCTTTCTACTTTGCGGGAATATTAGGTTTATTAAATGTTCTTTATGGGTATTTCTTCTTTCCAGAAACCAATACTTCAGGTTCACTGAAGCGATTATCACTAAAAGAGATCTCCCCTCTACAATCTCTAAAAAGTATCAAACGCTTTAAACAACTAAGTGTATTGTTTATTGTATTCTTTTTATTATCTGCTGCATCCCATAGTATGGAGAGTACGTGGTCATTCTATACCATGATACAGTTTGACTGGAGTAAACAGCAGGTCGGGATATCACTAACCATTATAGGAATTATAGGTTTCTTAGTACAAGTATATCTGTTACAATACTTGTCTACTAAACTATCAGACCAAAGACTTGTCTACATCGGTTTATTAACCAGCTTTATAGGATTACTCTTATTGAGTTATTGTGTTACTGAAATACAACTCTGGGTAGGTATCACATTATACTTACTAGGAAGTATACAACAGACAGGTTTTCAGTCTATGCTCTCTAAGTCACTAGATCAGCAACATCAAGGAGAACTACAAGGGGTATTAGGAAGCCTTAATGGATTAACCACTATTGTGGCTCCACCATTATTTACCTATTGTTTCTACCTATACACACAGGACAATACCTTACCATACTTACCTGGTATAGCCTTTTCCATAGCAGCTTTATTACTCCTAATTAGCTTATTACTACTCTTAAGATATAAGAAGTAAGTTTAAATAAACAGCCCTATTCTTTACTAGAATAGGGCTGTTTATATTATTCTTCAGGTTTAAAACTCTGTTCTAATCTTTGATACCTTTTTACTATTACATCAAACTGAACATTCTCTTTATGTACTAACAACGAAGTATAGATTTTACGACCATCAATATCCAAAACCTTATCAAATTTATACAAACCTAGCGAGTTAAATTGAACAAACCATTTATTAAACAGTATAGAACGTCCTAGTGCTTTATTATCATTATTATCGCATACATATACAAGAACCTTATGTCTATCCGATAAAAAGAATTTAACTACAATATCTCCAATTGTATGAGCTATCTCATCATCAAATCCTTTATTATTGCTTTGATTACTCCTAATCTGTTCTAATATAATTTGATAAACGTTCTCTATTAATCCATCCTCATCAAAATCTAAAGTAAAGTCTTCCAAAAAAGATACACCATAAGACACTCCTTTATCTGTAATAAAAGAATACATACCTATTTGATCATCCCAATAGAACTGATAAGCCATCAATCTTACTAAAAAGGTTTAACCAACTTAACCCCTCTTTCTACTAATTCCATTCTAGTGATTTGTCCTTTCATATAAGCCTTAACTTGATTTTTATTCTCTACCAAGTTCTTTACTGTATTAATAGTCTCTGTCTTCTTCATAACTTCTCATTTACCCTACAAATCTACAACAATTATTATTTTCAAAACATTAAAATTCAAACATTTAGAATTTCTATACACAAATCATTAGGCTACTTACCTTGATTGTAAAGTAATCTCCTTTGCCTGTTGGGAGACACAGAACAGAGCGTTAAGAAAATATCTCATAGACATTTTTAGTACATGTGAAGGGTGACACGTATAATAATGCGTCTGTACCTTGATATAGAAGATGTCCATAGCGTATAGAATGCTGTAGGCAAACATTACTAATTCTAAATTCCCAATAAAAAAGCCGATACTGTCGCTAGTATCGGCTTTTAATTGTCGTCTATAAATTGTTAGTTTATTCTTATTCCTGTTGCTATCTACAGCTTATTCATTAGGCAAAACTAATTACCTCATACCGTAGGCAAACATTCCTAATTAAATACTATAGGTCAGCGAAGAAGTCATTTCCTTTATCATCAGTGATGATGAAGGCAGGGAAGTCTTTCACTACGATCTTACGTACAGCTTCCATTCCTAATTCTGGGAAGTCAACCACTTCTACGCTTAAGATATTCTCTTTCGCAAGGATAGCAGCTGGTCCACCGATAGAACCAAGGTAGAACCCTCCGTGTTTTTTACACGCATCAGTTACCGCTTGGCTACGGTTACCTTTCGCTAACATAATCATACTTCCACCTACCGCTTGGAAACTATCTACATAAGGATCCATACGCCCTGCTGTAGTTGGTCCAAAGCTTCCTGATGGCATACCATCTGGAGTCTTAGCTGGCCCTGCATAGTACACTGGATGATTCTTGAAGTATTCTGGCATCTCTTGTCCATTGTCTAACATCTCTTGGATCTTAGCGTGAGCGATGTCGCGCGCCACGATAACAGTTCCGTTTAACATTACACGAGTTTTGATAGGATGCTTCGTTAACTCTGCTAATTGTTCTTTCATTGGCTTGTCCAAGTCGATTACCACAGGCTCTTCTAAGTGAGGAGCTACTGCAGGTAAGAAGCGTCCTGGATCAGTCTCTAATTGTTCTACGAATAATCCCTCTGCAGTGATTTTCGCTTTAATATTTCTATCTGCCGAACAAGATACTCCCAATCCTACTGGACATGAAGCAGCGTGGCGAGGTAGACGGATCACACGTACATCGTGAGTAAAGTATTTACCTCCGAACTGTGCACCGATTCTAGACTCTTGGCAGATTAATTGTAATTTTTTCTCCCACTCAAGGTCACGGAATGCTTGACCTCCCATATTCCCAGAAGTAGGTAAGTTATCATAGTACCCTGCAGATGCCTTCTTCACTGCTGCTAAGTTAGCCTCAGCAGATGTTCCACCGATCACTAAAGCTAAGTGATATGGAGGACATGCAGCAGTACCTAAGTCCATTATTTTTTCTTTAATAAACTCTGTTAAGTTCTTGTCATTAAGTAATGACTTAGTTTTTTGGTATAAGAATGTCTTGTTAGCAGACCCTCCACCTTTTGCTAAAAATAAGAACTCATATTTAGCCCCTTGAGTAGCATAGATATCAATCTGTGCAGGCAAGTTAGACCCTGAATTTTTCTCTTCGAACATACTGATTGGAACGATCTGTGAGTAACGAAGGTTTTTCTTTTGGTACGTTTCGAAGATACCTTTAGATAAACTCTCAGCATCATTCGATCCCGTATATACGTTTTCACCTTTTTTTGCCACTACGATAGCAGTACCAGTATCTTGACAAGAAGGCAATTGTCCTTCTACTGCTACTTTTGCGTTTTGCAATAAGTTATAAGCCACAAAACGATCGTTATCTGTCGCTTCCGGATCATCTAGGATAGCTTTTAATTTTTCTAAGTGCGATGTTCTTAACATGAATGACACATCTGTCATCGCTGTCTCAGCAATCATCTCAATCGCTTTAGGATCAACCACTAATATCTCTCTATCTCCTAATTTTTCTACTTTTACATAGTCAGAAGAAATCTTTTTGTACTGCGTATCATCTTTCTGAATCGGATACGGATCTTGATATATGAAGTCCATTGAATTGTTAGTTTATTTTTGTTTAGTAAAATTACTAATTAAAGTCCTTATAAAATCGTAGAATGCTTCTAAATAGCCAGTAACTACAAGGGTTTTGATTCAATTGTACTTTTATGACTAATATCCGGACACTACACTTTATTCCTCTAAAAAAAAACGCTATTCAAAATAAAATAAGCAACAATCCAATACCCTACATCAATAAAGAATATTACTGCCTAAAAGCTCCACTTCCCTTTTAAAATTCCATTACGTCAATGCTACAATACTTATAGTACATATCCAAGTTGATCCCTAGCTGATACCTATATGATAGGCAGGTGATAGGCTGTTTTTAGTACTTTTAAGCCGACCATATGCCCATCACATGCCGACCACAAGCCGACCACCCCCCTTTATAACCATAAAAAAGACTGTCTCAAATACTCTCACTACAAAGTTTTAACATGATATAAACGCCTATCAAACAGGATAAAAAACCTCGCTACACTGCCTTTAATCTTATAAACACAAAAGCCCTGCATCGTATGATCCAGGGCTTAAAATATTTTAATTAAGTATAAATACCTATAGACTGCGCATATAAGCGATCAGTGATTCCATTTCTACAGCAGAGAGTTTTTTAGTAATAGTCAGGTTTGCTTCCATCATTGGGAATTGTGCAGGTTCGATAATAGCATTGGCTTTACCGCGTAAGAATGCATCTAAGTCAGCCCCATTAGCATCATAACCTTTCACAATATCTTGTATACTCGGCCCTATTAATTTTTTATCAGCCATATGACAAGTAGTACAGTTACCTTTACCTGTGAATATCTTCTCTCCTAACTTGAGTTTTTCAGACATAGACAGCTCTGCCGTTTCTCCACGTTCAGATTCGTATACTGCTTCTGGCTGTTCTTTTCCTCCACATGCTATAAAGAGAGTTGTTGCAAGGAAAAGCAAACTATTTTTAATAATTGTTGTCATCGTTGTTGTTTTATTGTTCCATCAAAAATAGAAAAACAACTTAAACTTCCAACTATACAAAACAGTCCTTTTAGTGTAATAATCGGACAAAAAAACTTAGTCCTACTTACCATTTATCGATAATGAATAAGCGATATTACTTATTCATCTATTAGATCTATAAAGTCGTCTATAGTCAGATAGTAATCTAGCGCCATCACTAGCTCCTCCATCGTTGCAGAAGGTTTTTGACTTATTGCCAAATCTACTACATCCTGAATGTCTTCATCAGAACACAAATACCACATCTCTTGTTCTATAACTTCGCTAGGGTAAATCTCTTCATCATTATCTGTTACCTCAACTGGTTCGCCCACATAAATCGCTAAATCCTCATCCACCTCGTCTTCTACAGCATAAATAGCATAATGAAAGGCTGGATTATACTCCGTGGTTCTTTCTTTTCGATCTTTAACAAGCAAGATAAACTCTGCTAATTGATATGTTTTATTTTTAAAATCCATCATTTTACTTCTGCTTAAATTTAGGCTAGATATGACGCCTTGTTATCCAATACAAATTAACTCATAAATTATTAAAACCAACTATTTTGACCACACACTTTCTAATCACAAACAATAGTGTTAATTTTAACAAAAAAATATTACTATGAATCAACAAAATTCTGCTCCGGACTTATCAAAAGTAATAAGTGAATTAAAAAAAGGAAACTGGAAGGTTATCTTACTCCCACTTGTATTATGTGCAGGGATAATGTATTTCTTATATGTCTATATGCCGAACCGACAAGACATGAACAAAACAGATTTTTACTACACCAACTATGAGAAGGCTGAAGCTACAATCTTAGACACCTATGGCAATGGTAGAATTGGAAAAGGACAAAAAACATTATACAAAATACAGTTTGTAACAGTCAAAGGAGAAACAATCGTTGCAGAATATGCACAAGACACCTTCTTATCAAAGGATAAAGGAGAAAAAATTGTAATCTACTACAATCCTGAGAATCCATATGGTCAAACTTCAGAAGAAAGCTACTTGGAAGAAAAGAGAATCCGCGACAAACAAGCTAATAAATAAGATTTGAAGGCTTTAAAGATTTAATATATTGATAGTAAATAGCTAAAAAAACAAACGTTGTAAGATATTTACAAATGGTTTTATTTTAATTTTTATCAAAAAAGTTATAACAAAAAAGCTCAGTGAACTTAATCACTGAGCTTCTTCAATTTATTATATTTGATACCACTATTTATTCAAAAGTACTGCGGCTTCTTTAGCAAAGTAAGTAGAAATAATACTTGCTCCTGCACGCTTAATACAAGTCAATTGTTCCATCATGATCTGATCATGGTCAAGCCATCCTCTTTCTGATGCGGCCTTTACCATCGCATACTCACCAGATACTTGGTATACTGCTACAGGCACATTCACTGCGTCTTTCACTTCGCGTACGATATCTAAATAAGCCATACCTGGCTTTACCATAAGGATATCAGCACCCTCTTCCACATCATATAAAGCTTCTTTTACAGCCTCGATACGGTTAGCATAATCCATTTGATATGTCTTTTTATCTTTTGGTATTTCCATATCTGCTTTTGGAGCACTGTCTAAAGCATCACGGAATGGACCATAGAACGCAGAAGCATATTTAGCAGAATAACTCATAATACCTACATCAGTATATCCTGATTGGTCTAACGCCTCACGCATACGCAAGATACGCCCGTCCATCATATCACTTGGTGCTACGAAGTCAGCCCCTGCTTCAGCATGAGATACACTCATTTTCATTAAGGCCTCTGCCGTAGGGTCATTTACTACTACACCATTCTCGATAATACCATCGTGTCCATAGATAGAATAAGGATCTAAAGCTACGTCTGGCATAACGATCATACCCGGACATGCATCTTTAATCGCTTTAATCGCTGTTTGCATTAATCCATTCGCATTCCAAGCTTCTGTACCTGCGTTATCTTTCAAATGCTCACTTACTTTCACATAGATATTCACTGCGCGAATACCCAATGCATATAATTCTTTTACTTCCTTTACAGTCAAATCCACAGAACGTCTAAACATCCCTGGCATTGATGGAATAGCTTCTTGTACATTCGTACCTTCTGCTATAAACATAGGAAACATAAAATCTTGTGGAGTCACAATAGTTTCTCTTACCAAACTACGAATAGACTCATTTGTTCTTAATCTTCTACCTCTTTGTAATGGAAACATAATTATTTTGGTTTTATATGTTTATATGTAATTGTTAGTGCACGGATTGCAAATCCGCGCGATTGTTGTGGCATATTGTGGTAGACACAAAGTATTGCGTCTCTACTTTACCCAATCAACAGGATTAACCAACACCTTTAACAACTTATCTTCTTCACTTCCTTCTTCAGGATGGTGGTCATACACCCACTGTACGTGTGGTGGTAAACTCATTAAAATAGATTCGATACGTCCATTGGTTTTTAAGCCAAACAAAGTTCCCTTATCGTGTACAAGGTTGAACTCAACATATCTACCTCTTCTGATTTCTTGCCATGTGCGTTGTTCTTCTGTATATGGCAATTCTTTGCGTCTTTCTACGATAGGCACATATGCCTCTAAAAAGCTATTCCCCACTTCTGTAACGAAGTTAAACCATTGTTTCATAGACATTGCCTCCGTAGCTTCTAAGCGATCAAAGAACAATCCTCCGACACCACGTGCTTCTTCTCTATGTGCATTCCAAAAGTACTCATCACACTGCTTCTTATACTGTGGATAAAACGCTGAACTATGCTTATCACACGCTGATTTACACACACTGTGAAAGTGTATAGCATCTTCTTCGAATAAGTAATAGGGTGTTAGGTCTTGCCCTCCACCGAACCAAGAACGCACTACTGTACCTTCTTTATCATACATCTCAAAGTAACGCCAATTAGCATGTACTGTAGGAACCATCGGACTTTTCGGGTGAAGTACTAAAGACAATCCACACGCAAAGAAATCTACATCTCCTACATTAAAATACTTTTGCATCGCTACTGGCAACGGTCCGTGTACGGCAGAGATATTCACTCCTCCTTTTTCGAATACATTACCATTCTCAATTACACGAGTACGTCCCCCTCCACCTTCAAGGCGCTCCCAAAGGTCTTGTTGGAATTTTGCTTTTCCATCGACTTCTTCAAGTCCTTTCGTAATGGTATCTTGAAGCTGTTGTATATATTGATAAAACTGTTCTTTCATATTATAAATAAAGCATAACCTACTACTGTAAGCACACTCATTATTAAAAATACAATTGTCACTCTTTTGAATTGATAAATAGCGTTTCGTTTTTCTATCATATTCAGAATAAACAATAGTGTATATGTTACTACCGTCAAAACAATAACACAAAAAGGGATAACTATAGCTTCATAATTGATTGTTTTTGCGCCTTTACAGTCCTTAAAAAAAGAATTGTAAAAACACACCAACAGAACTACTGAAAGAATATAATAAACTATTAAAAGCCCCTTTCGTATTATTATCATTGTTGTTTATAGACGACTAATCTTAGTCATGATATTAAATGAGAATGCTTTACTCTCATCTTGAATATATTGATAGACAGCCTTTGCTTTTGCTTTTAATGAAGGTTCTTGAGAAGACCACTTCACTAATAAATCTGTAAACTCTTCCATCTTATCCCAAGGGAAGTGGAATTTATGTAAGTGCAAGGCTAAGTCCTTACCTTCTGTTATCAACAGTTGTTCATAACTCAAGCCTATCTTCTGAAGCTCTACATCTAGATCTTCTATTAATTTCTTGTCCTCTGGGGTAAATCCAATAGAAGACAACTTCTGAACAATAGACTCTATACGTCTTTCTTCTTCACTTTTTGTTCCTTTGTTTAACATAGGTCAAATGATATAGTAAAACAAAAAAGCCTACGTCGTACTTCGGCAGGCTTTTCTGTCAATATTTTACTTGTGTTCGTATTCTTTTACCGCTTCGATAAATGCTTTTGCATGATCAACTGGGATATGAGGTAAGATACCGTGACCTAAGTTCACTATATACTTATCTTTACCAAACGCATCGATCATCTCGTGTACCATCTTTTTAATAGTCGGTATCGGTGACATTAAACGACTTGGGTCAAAGTTACCTTGTAATGTGATATCTCCTCCTGTGAATAGACGAGCATTCTGTGGGCTACAAGTCCAGTCTACTCCTAATGCAGAAGCTTTTGACTTCGCCATCTCAGGTAATGCAAACCAACATCCTTTACCAAATACGATAACAGGAGTGATTTCAGATAAAGCTTCTACAATCTGATTGATATATTGCCAAGAGAATTCTTGGTAATCAACAGGAGAAAGCATACCTCCCCAAGAATCAAATATCTGTACTGCATCTACTCCTGCCTTTACCTTCTCTTTAAGGTATAAGATAGTTGTATCCGTGATTTTTTGTAATAAAGTGTGAGATGCTACTGGATCAGAGAAACACATACTCTTCGCAATGTCAAAACTCTTAGATCCTTTACCCTCTACTGCATAACAAAAGATAGTCCATGGAGATCCTGCGAAACCAATCAAAGGCACTTCGTCATTCAACATTTCTTTTGTTACTTTAATCGCTTCCATCACATAGCCTAAAGTCTCTTCGATATTAGGTACGATAACTTGCTCCACATCTTTAGCAGAACGAATAGGATTAGGTACCCATGGTCCTACTCCTGGTCTCATTTCTACATCAATATTCATAGCTTGTGGTACGACTAAAATATCTGAGAATAAAATAGCTGCATCTGGCTTTACAATACGAATTGGTTGTACTGTAATCTCAGCTGCGATTTCAGGCATTCTACAACGTGTAAAAAAATCATACTTCTCTCTCAAAGCGATAAATTCAGGTAAATATCTACCTGCTTGACGCATCATCCATACAGGTGGTCTCTCTACTGTTTCACCTTTTAACGCTCTTAAGAATAAATCATTTTTAATCATTTCTTTTCGATTTTAAAACGTCAATTTTTAGCTGACTTTATTTGTAATAATCCACACAAGCTTGTAATGTAGCTTCCACTGTAGGCTGCTTTGCAATTACGATATGCTGTGTAACTCCTTTTAATGGTTCTGCTGTAGTTTCTCCTATACAGAAGCATACTTCTGTAGTAATGCTATTTGCCTTAAGATAACTCTCAACACCTGAGGGACTGTAAAAACATAATCCTTCTATTATCTGTTCATTCTTTACTGGATTAAGAACAGTTTGATAAACTGTAAACTCATTAAAGACTACTCCGTTTGCCTTAAAAGCATCTGGTAATAGATCTCTTCTGATATTTCCACTAAAGAATGTTATGTTATTATCTTTATAGTATTGAACAATAATAGGAGCTAATTCCTTTGCATAATGTGCCCAAGCCTTAACTTCCCAACCGTTCTCCTCCAACAATTCTTTTGTTTTTATCCCTACACATAAAGCAGGTTTCTTATTCAGAACTTCTCTATAACCTTGACTAATCACACTCTTCACTGCATTCTGACTAGTAAAAAGCACATAATCATGTACAGCATTCAAGTCAAATACTAAGTGTTCTGTCAAGATATAATCTTGTTCTACTAAATGTACCCTCCCTAAAGCAACAGAATCTAATACACTCGCTTTAATCTTACGTGTAGATAAAATAGTTGGATTAAAAGACATTTTATTTTTTTAATTGTTGACGTAGTGTTTCCATTAATACACTACCACCATTCTCAAGAATTTCTTTAGCAGCAAAGAACCCAAGCTTCTTCCACTCTGCAATATCCACAACTTTGTTCACTTCGAACTTTTGTTGACCATCTAAAGAGAACAATACACCCTTAAAGTTGATGGTATCATCATGATCATTATAAGTAGCTAATGCTCCAATAGGTGCAGTACACCCACCTTCTAACGTTCTTAAGAATTGTCTTTCGATATGCGTAGTCATTTCTGTCTCATAGTCATTTAACTGTGCTACTGCATCAAGTGCAAAGTTATCATCAGCATTCACCACTACTACCATTGCTCCTTGTGCAGGTGCAGGTATCATCCAGTCAAGGTTAATAAAGTTCTTTGGTTTCTTTTTAATACGGTCAAGACCAGCAGAAGCGAAGATTGCTCCATTCCAGTCGCTGTTCTCTAGTTTCTCCATACGTGTATTTACATTTCCACGTAAGTCAACAGTTGTATGTTTAGGGAAGCGATTTAACCATTGTGCTTTACGTCTTAAACTTCCTGTAGCCACTACACCATCAAGATCTTCAGACATAAAAGATGTATCTCCTTTATGTAGTAAGATGTCTACAGTATTAGCACGTTTAAGTACAGCACCTTGTACGATTCCTTCTGGTAGAGCCGTTGGTACATCTTTCATAGAATGCACTGCTATATCTACCTCTTTTTTAATCATTGCAACATCTAGAGTCTTAGTAAAGATCCCTGTGATACCCATTTCATATAGTGGCTTATCTAACACTAAATCTCCTGTAGATTTCACAGGTACTAACTGTGTTTGAAATCCCAACTTCTGAAGTGATTGTTCTACTGTTTTTGCTTGCCACATTGCTAGTTCACTATCACGTGTACCAATACGAATAATTTTACTCATTTTAATTTGATTCTATATGAAACACTTTCTCTATCCACTCTATACTCTGATCCACAACAGTATCTTCATGACGAAGATGATTTGCAAACTGTGTGGTGATCTTTTGTATGATTCGCATGCTTATTATTTCTGCTTGCTCTGAATCAAAGTTATCAAACTTCTTCTTATGATAATCTAGTTCTCCGTCTTTAATTTGCTCCAATTTAGATTTTAAAGCATGGATTGTCGGTGCAAACTTTCTCATCTTAGTCCAAGCAATAAACTCAGACATAATCTCTTCTATAATTTCTTCTGCTTGAGGAATAAACTCTCTTCTTCTTTCTATAGTCTTGTCTGTCATTTGAGATAGATAATCCAGATGTATTAACTCTACACCTTCAATCTCTGTCACATTATCACTAACATTCTTAGGAATAGACAAATCCAGTATAACAAGGGGTTTGTTTAGATTAAGTAGCGCCTTATCAACTGTAGGTTTCTGTGCACCTGTAGCAACGATAAGCACATCTGCTTTACGCATTTCAGCTTGTAGATCAGCATAATCTTTCACAATTAAGTTAAACTTACCTGCTACTTCTAATGCTCTTTCTTTTGTACGGTTTATAAGTGTAATATGATCATTCTTAGTATGTTTTACTAAATTCTCACAAGTGTTTCGACCTATTTTACCCGTTCCAAATAACAAGATATTCTTATTAGATATATCTTCTACATGGTCCATAATATATTGTACAGAAGCAAATGACACTGACGTAGCACCAGAACTAAGCTCCGTTTCATTCTTAATACGCTTACTAGCTTGGATTACGGCATTAACCAATCTTTCGAAGTAATTCGTTGTTAACTCCTTCTCTTTCGCTAAATAGAAAGCATTCTTTATTTGACTAATGATTTCAAAATCTCCTAAGATTTGACTATCTAATCCTGTCCCTACACGAAATAAGTGTTCTATAGCCTCTTTAGTCTTATATACATAAGCTACATTACGAAAATCATCCACAGTACCATTACTATTGTCACATAGTAATTTAATCAATTCAAACGGGTGTTGTGCAAAACCAAATATCTCAGTTCTATTACATGTAGAAATAACTATTAAACTTTCTATTCCTTCATTCTTAGCTTGAGTCAATAAATTGTCTTTAGCTTCATCACTTAGACTAAACTTACCACGCATTTCAGCATCTGCTTTCTTATAACTTAATCCCACTGCATAAAAAGTCGCAGGTCTAGTCTTATCTATTTTGTCCATACACAGAGTTAATTCTAAAAAGTAAACAAATTTAAGATTAAAGAATTGACAAAAGTAACGCTAGAAGGACTATTTATATCGCTGAATGATTTCCTGAAAAAAAAGCACCGCATTTCATTATAATACAGTACATTTGCAATAAACACAAGGGTTAAGAAGCTTGTTATATAGAACAGTTCTAAATAAAAAGTAACCAAATAAGTTTACCTTGCTTATTCAAAAAGTAACGCTATGAGTCCAACAGAAGAAATCATAATTGACGATAATTTTTCATTACTTAGGTTTGAAAATAACCTTAAAGAGAATATCACTTTTCAAAGAGAGATGGGAACTGATGTAATTCAATTCTATTTCGGGTTAAAGGGTTCTGCGAAGTTTTTGTTTAGTGGAGGAGCATATTCTTTACCATTAAATGAAGAAAAGTTTCTCATCTTATACAACCCTCAAAAGCAATTACCTGTTCATCTAGAAATAACCCCCAACACTTGGATTATAAGTGTTTTAATTTCTATTAAAAAGTTTCATGCTCTATTCTCTACAGAAGCTGAATTTATTGGCTTTTTAACAGGGGAAAATCGAGATAAAAAATACTATTCAGAAGAAGAGATTACTCCTTCTATGGCTATAGTATTAAACCAGCTTTTTAACTTCTATATGAATCCTACTATAAAGAAACTTTACTACACTGGAAAGACGTATGAGTTATTGAGCCTATTATTCAATCAAAACGAAGATCAAAATATAGAGAACTGCCCGTTCTTATCTGATGAAGATGACGTTGTCAAAATCAAAAAAGCAAAAGACATCATCATAAGCAAAATGGCAGAACCACCTACGTTACAAGAATTAGCCGACACAGTAGGTATTAATATTAAAAAATTAAAAATGGGCTTTAAGCAGATTTATGGTGACTCTGTATTCAGTTTCTTATTTGACTACAAGATGGAGTACGCTCGTAAACTTCTAGATAATGGCACATATAACGTGAATGAAGTAGGCTTAAAGATCGGCTATAGCTCATCTAGCCACTTCATCGCAGCTTTTAAAAAGAAGTTTGGCACTACACCTAAAAAATATTTAATGTCCCTTAACACAAATAACTAAACTCATGCAAGGTATATTATTAGTAAACCTAGGCTCACCTAAAAGCCCTACAGCAAAAGACGTAAAACCATATTTAGGAGAATTTCTAATGGATGAAAGAGTAATCGACATGCCTTACATCCTGAGATACTTATTAGTAAAGGGTATTATTCTTAATACAAGACCAAAAAAATCAGCAGAGGCTTATCAAAAAATATGGTGGGAAGAAGGATCTCCTCTTATTGTAATATCTCAACGCCAACACAAAAAAGTACAGGATAAAGTAGACATCCCTGTAGCCCTATCAATGCGTTATGGAGAACCATCTATTAAAACAGGTCTTCAAGAGTTAAAAGACAAGGGAGTAGATGATGTGTTAATGATACCATTATACCCTCAGTTTGCTATGGCAACTACGGAGACTATCGATGTACTAGCAGAAGAAGTAAGAACAAAATTCTTCCCTCAGATGAAAGTAACGAGTTTCCCTGCATTCTATAATAAACCTGAATATGTAAATGCCTTAGCTCATACCATTAAAAGACACTTAGAAGGTTATGATTACGACCATATTGTATTCTCATACCACGGAGTACCAGAGAGACACATCCATAAATCAGATGTAACTAAAGGGCACTGTACAATCGATAGCACATGCTGTCAAACAGCCTCTAAAGCTCATGAATTCTGCTATAGACACCAATGTCTCGAAACAACTAGACAAGTGGTAGAGAAGCTAAACATTCCCGCAGATAAATATACGAACTCCTTCCAGTCGCGTTTAGGAATGGACAAATGGCTTCAACCTCCTACTGATGCTACCGTAAATGGATTAGCAGACAGGGGAATAAAGAAACTTGCTGTTGTAACACCTGCTTTCGTAGCAGACTGTTTAGAAACGCTTGAAGAAATAGGTATGGAAGCACATGATGAATTCTTACACCACGGTGGTGAAGAGTTCAGAACCATCCCTTGTATGAACGATGACGATATGTGGATAGACGCTATGGTAACTTGGATTAACGAATGGAAAACTAAATAATTATGTTGTACCTATACCTAAAATCGCTACATATTATATTTATTGTTTGTTGGTTTGCAGGCTTATTTTACATTGTACGTTTATTTGTCTACTATGCTGAAACGAAAGATATGCCTGAACCAAAAGCGCAAATCTTAAAAGAACAATATACCATAATGACTAATCGACTGTGGAACATTATTACATGGCCAGCAGCCGTATTAGCAACAGCTTTTGGGATATGGATGATTGTAATTATGCCAGCATGGTTAAGTCAACCCTGGATGCATGTCAAACTACTTTTTGTGGTATTATTAATAGCTTATCACCTTAAATGTCATCAATTCGTGATGCAAATAAACAACAGAACGATGACCAAAACATCCTCTTTTTTTAGAATATGGAATGAAGGTGCTACCCTTATTTTATTTTCTGTAGTATTTTTAGTAATTTTAAAAAGTACTTTTAATTGGATATTTGGAGTTGTAGGACTAGTAGGTTTATCAATACTATTAATGCTAGGAATACGCTTATACAAAAAGATTCGCCATAGCAGAAACTAATGAAAGATGACTTTATATTAAAGAACTTTTCTCTGAGGAATAGAATATTCTTCTCACTTATATTTTTAAGTATCATCTCATCTGTATTGATATCGGCAGTATCTGTATATCAATTCAGAGAAGAAGCACGTACTTATCATCAATATAGACTAGAACGAACAGAAAACTCTATTAATGAAAATATAAACTACATCCTTACTACTAGTGAATATCCTCTGACCACCGAGAATATACCACGCATATTCAGAGACAAAATCCATGAATTGGCTGCAATTCACAATACAGAAATCAATATACATGATCTACAAGGGCACCTCTTGATCACTTCGAGAGGTACCTTCTCTGTAGATAGCATTTCTAAAAACATATCTCCTTTAGTACTAAAGACGATACAGTCTTCACCTAATAAGCGCTTTGTTGACATAAAAACCTATGACAACAATCGCATTAGAATAGCATATAGTTATCTAAAAGATCTAAAATTTAAACCACTAGGTATCCTTAAAATACCTTATGAAGAACAAACGGAATTCTATGAAAACGAAATCCAAAACTTCATGATAAAATTTGGACAAGTATACATCATTATGTTAATTATGTCCATTGCCATCTCATATTTCTTATCTAATTATATAACCCAAAGTCTTAAAGATATAAGTGTCAAAATGACTCGTACAAAACTTGGGCAGAAAAACGAAAAAATAGAATCTACATCTACAAGTAAAGAAATATCTACCTTAATCACAGCTTATAATGATATGGTAGAAAAACTAGATGATTCTTATGAAAAACTGGCACAAACCGAAAGAGAACAAGCGTGGAGAGAAATGGCTAAACAGGTAGCACACGAAATAAAAAACCCCCTTACTCCTATGCGTTTAACTGTTCAGAGTTTCGAAAGAAGATTTGACCCTAATGACCCTGATATAAAAAGCAAGCTAAAAGACTTCTCACAAGTGCTTATACAACAGATAGACACGATGACCTCAGTTGCCACAGCTTTCTCAAGTTTTGCTACGATGCCTGCTCAACAAAATGAAACACTAGATATAGTCAAGACAATACAATTAACTCTAGACATATTTAATGAAGATTACATTTGGTTCGAAACCACTGATAAAGAGATCATATCTAAAATAGATAGAACACAACTAATCAGAATTATCACTAACTTAGTCAAAAATGCAATACAGGCAATGCCTTCTGAACAAGAACATCCTGAGATAAAAGTTACTATTTCCAGAACTGATCACAAAGCAATAATCAAAGTTGCAGACAATGGAACAGGTATAAAACAAGAGGATTTAAGTAAAATATTTCAACCTAAATTCACAACTAAGTCGAGCGGTATGGGACTAGGCCTAGGAATTATTAAAAATATAATAACAAATTACAACGGTACAATCATTTTTGAGACCGAAGAAGGCAAGGGAACAACATTTATCGTAACCTTACCAATCATCAATAGTTAATCAAATAAAAACATATTATGGATTTTGAGAATATTCTAATAGAAAAAGAAAGTAGTCTGGCCATTATTACAATTAATCGTCCGACTAAATTAAACGCTTTAAACAGACCAACAATTGAAGAGCTACACCAAGCATTAAAACAACTTGAGAGAGAGCACGAAACACGCGTTATTATCATTACAGGAAGTGGAGAAAAAGCTTTTGTTGCTGGAGCCGATATAAAAGAGTTTTCTAACTTTAATACTAGCGAAGGTTCTCAATTAGCTGCAAAAGGACAAGAATTACTATTTGACTATATTCAGAACTTTAATAAACCTGTCATTGCTGCTGTTAATGGATTCGCTTTAGGAGGTGGATTAGAATTAGCGATGGCTTGTCACTTTAGAATAGCTTCGACTAATGCTAAAATGGGCTTACCAGAAGTAACATTAGGACTAATACCAGGTTATGGAGGAACACAACGCCTACCTCAGCTTATTGGAAAGGGAAGAGCAATGGAACTAATAATGACGGCTGACATGATCACGGCAGAAAAAGCTGTTGCATACGGATTAGTAAATCACGTAGTAGAACAAGAAGAGCTATTAGCTTTCACTAAAAAAACTGCACTTAAAATAGCGTCAAACTCAGCTTCAGCTGTAGGAAAGGCAATCAAATCAATCAATGCAAACTTTAAGGAAGGAATCAATGGTTATCACGAAGAAATTAAAAACTTCGGAGAATGCTTCGATACCGAAGACTTTACTGAAGGAACAACAGCTTTCTTAGAAAAAAGAAAACCAGATTTTAAAGGTTATAACTAATATACTAGAAGGTCAGATTAACGTCTGACCTTTTTTATTTTACCTAACCTACATAAAATAAAAAAGCCTCTTGAAAAAATCAAGAGGCTTTGTTGGCTCACTAGGACTCGAACCTAGAATGTCTGTACCAAAAACAGAAGTGTTGCCATTACACCATGAGCCATTACCTTTGTCATTGTTGAGTTAAACAGGTTAACTTCTGTAATGCTGATGCAAAAGTAGCACTTTTTTTCAAACCTCCAAATAGATCCTAATCTTTTTATCGAGGCCTTTTTTTAAAATAAAATTAACCTATTCAAAATCAATGTTTATTGTTTAAAACTTTAACATTTTATTTTTATATCTTTTTTTCAACCCAGATTCCACGATAGACATATAAACAAAAAGTAAGCTCTGAATTAGTGAGTAAAGCATAGTATGGTTTAAGAACTAATAAAAGAGATATGAAGTAGAATTGCTTTGTAGTATTTGGCTAATGCGGAATCTAGGTTTAATAAACTAAGTGTTTTGCTTACTCCTTAGATTCCCTCTATGATCCTGATTATGCTTATGGACAAGAAATAGGGAAAAATTGAATACTTGAATTACTCTAGAATAAAGGATGAAAATCACGTATAAAATTACTGCTATTACAGAGATTGTCTGACCTCTTCAACAATTCTTCAACATTGCTCTATTATAAATTCTTTTTATTGAAGAATTCTTGAGCCACTCTTGATGAGCACTTGTCTCAAATAAGGGATCAATCTCAAAAGTTGTGTGTGAATTAAAAACTACAGATCTTTGTAATGATAAATAATAAACGTGGAAAACTATATTGAGTTTATAAAAATGATTTTACCTGAGTTTTTAGTAGAACATTTTGATTTAGTAAAAACGATAAAACAAGGTGAAACAATGCACCTATATTTTGAAGAATTTAATAGAGTCCCAGATGAAGCGAAAGACCGTATTCTTATAGGTCATGGGTTTCATAATGAAACCACAATACAAGATTTTCCATTACGAGGAAATAGTGTTTATCTTCATGTCAAGCGACGTCGTTGGTTAGATAAAACTACTCGCGAATTAGTACAGAGAGATTGGAATCTAGTAGCAAAAGGCACTCGTTTAACTGATGAGTTTGCCTCTTTTTTAAAAGAAATTAATAGATACTAAGGCAAGTGATTGTCATACAATAGGAGGTTTCTTTAATATTGATGGTAAAAAACTACAACGCCAATACAAAGATTCACTAAGTGATTTTCAAGCTTGGAAACATAAAGAACACGCTAAAGACTATCTTCTTTTTCCTGAAAACATAGGACCTAAACTATCAATAGACGAAACAGCTTTGTCAAAAGGTGAGCTCTATACAATTATTACAAACAAGTATAGTAGAGGAAAGAAAGGGAGTATAGTAGCCATTTTTTCTGGCACTAAAGTAGAGCCTATTATAGAAAAGCTCCTTACAATCTCCTCTAAGAGAGGATCTAAAGTTAAGGAGATAACACTTGATATGGCAAATTCTATGAAAAAAATTGTTACGAAGTGCTTTGTTAATGCCACACAAGTAACAGATCGTTTTCATGTACAGAAACTAGTAAATGAAGCATTACAAGATATTAGAATACAAGAACGTTGGAATGCTTCAGATATTGAAAACAACTTAATCCTACAAGCTAAAAAAGAAGGTAAACAATTTATTCCAATAGAATTTGATAATGGAGATACAGCTAAGCAACTACTTATAAGAAGTAGATATCTACTAACTATGGATCCAAGTAAATGGACCACTAATCAAATACAAAGAGCAGATATATTATTTAATCAATATCCTTTGATTAAACAAGCTTACAATGTAGCGCAACACTTAAGAATAATATATAACACAACCATAGTAAAAGAAGTAGCTTATACTAAACTGGCTCATTGGTACAATGATGTTATCAAGATTAATTTAAAACAATTCGGCACTGTTATCAATACAATGCAAATCAATTATAAAACAATTCTTAACTATTTTGATAATAGAAGTACCAATGCCTCTGCTGAATCTTTTAATGCCAAAATTAAAGCATTCAGAGCTCAGTTTAGAGGTGTAAGAGATATTGATTTCTTTTTATACAGATTGACTAAGCTTTATGCATAAACACAACTTTTGAGATTGATCCAAAATAAGTTACTTAATTCCAAAACTCTGACTCTGATCAGTTTTTTAGAGATAACAAAAAAAAGCTCCTCTGTTTCCAGAGGAGCTTACTTGTTGGCTCACTAGGACTCGAACCTAGAATGTCTGTACCAAAAACAGAAGTGTTGCCATTACACCATGAGCCATTACCATTTCACTACTTCAGCGTGATTACTTCTGTAATGCGGATGCAAAACTAGCACATTTTTTGTAATCTCCAAATTTTTACTGTAAAAAAATTAATTTTTTCTAATTCCTTCATGCAACACAAAAAAAATCTTTTCTTTGTATGTACAATCTATAGAAATATCTAGTAATTAAAAATATGTTGACATTCAATTACAAGAAGTGGAATGTTATAGGCGGTTGGCTATGTTTTGCTATCGCTCTATTAACTTATACACTAACAGTAGAACCAACTGTAAGCTTTTGGGATCCGGGAGAATACATTGCTACTTCTGCTAAACTACAAGTAGGACACCCTCCGGGAGCTCCATTTTATCAAATGTTAGGGGCTTTCTTCTCTATGTTTGCTACGTCACCTGATAAAGTTGCCTTAATGGTAAACATGGTTGCCGTTATATCAAGTGCCTTTACTATTCTCTTTATGTATTGGACGTTGTCTAATCTTTTAAAGAAAATCGTAGTTTCTAAAAGCGAGTGGACTAACCACAATGCTATTGTAGTCTTAGGTAGTGCAGCTATTGGTTCACTAGCATTTACTTTTACAGACAGCTTCTGGTTTAATGCTGTTGAGTCTGAAGTATACGCTTCTGCGATGCTATTAACTTCTCTCCTACTTTACTTAGGTATCAGATGGTATGATGACATCAATACAGTTAAAGGTAATCGTTGGTTATTGTTAATTGGATTAGTCATAGGGGCTTCTTTTGGTGTACACTTAATGGCGCTACTTACTGTTCCCTCTATTGCATTACTTTACTACTTTAAGAAGTATGAAAAAGTAAATATCAAGAACTTCATTATCGCGAATATCGTAGCAGTAGGGGTTCTATTCTTTCTATTTGCTTTTCTATTCCCATACACATTAGCCCTATTTGGCAAAACTGAGATCTTTATGGTCAACTCAATGGGAATGCCTTTTAATAGTGGTACCATATTCGCATTCTTACTTATCATAGCATTCTTTGCTTTTGGATTGAGATACACTGAGAAGAACAACAAAATAATGGCGAACACTCTTATACTTACCTTACTGTTTATTAGTATCGGACTTACAGCTTGGTTAATGCTACCGATTAGAGCCAATGCTAAAGTGGTAATCAATGAGAACACTCCTTCTGATGCTACAGAGCTATTAGCTTACTATCAACGTGAACAATACGGAGAAGAAAGCATCTATTACGATTCGTATTTCACTAAAAAATATACTGGGCTAGATAAAAACAACCCGTGGAAAGATGAAAAACCAAACTACGAAAGAAACTACCAAACTGGTAAGTATGAAATCGTAAATGAGTATAAAAACGCTGGTCAAAACTTTAACGAAACGCATAAAGGATTCCTTCCTAGACTGTGGAGTACGGATAAGAACCACCGCGTTAACTATATGAGATACACTAAAGCTTTAAACTTCCATGCAGCTCAAGGATATGCAGGAAACAAAGAGCTTGAAGAGCTTATAGAAGGTGTGAAAAATGGACTAGAAAAAGGCGAAATAGGATACGAAGGACTTGACAAATTCTTCGATACCTATGGAGAATACCTAGATATAGAAGTTCCTTCTTTTGGAAGCAACATGAGTTTCATGTTTGATTACCAATTTGGTTATATGTTCTGGCGTTACCTAATGTGGAACTTCGCAGGAAGACAAGATGACATCCAAGGTCAGGGTGACTTACAGCATGGTAACTGGATCAGTGGTATCACTTTCTTAGATGAAATCCGCTTAGGTTCTCAGAAAGACTTACCATCTGATGCATTAGAAAACAAAGGTAGAAACACCTATTTCTTCCTTCCATTCATACTAGGGCTTATAGGTGTGGTATTCCATTACCGCAAAGATCCTAAGATGTTTTGGGTACTTTTAGTACTGTTCTTATTTACTAGTTTTGCCCTAAAAATATTCCTTAATGAACGTCCATTCGAACCACGTGAACGTGACTACGCTGTAGTTCCTGCATTCTATGTGTTCGCATTATGGATTGGATTCGGAGTATACGCCATCTATGATGGACTTAAGAAATATGTACAGCCTAAACTAGCTGCACCAGCAGTATTAATCGTTTCACTATTCGCTGCGCCAGTCTTATTAGCACAGCAGAACTGGGACGATCACGATCGCTCTGACCGATATACAGCATTAGCAAATGCAAAAGCATATCTAGACTCTTGTGATCCGAATGCCATCTTATTCACTATTGGAGATAATGATACCTTCCCTCTTTGGTATTTACAAGATGTAGAAGGTTATAGAACTGACGTAAGAGTAGTGTGTACTAGCTTACTTCCGTTAGACTGGTATATTGATCAGATGAAGGCAAAAGCTTATGATTCTGAGCCACTACCTATTTCATTTACACATGATCAATATGTAGGTAACAAGAGAGACGCTGTCTTAATCAACAAAATGATTGAAGAGAGAATAGACATACAGTCTTTGATGAACTTTATCAAATCTGATGACGAAAGAACAAAAATAAAGACAGAAGCAGGTACTACCCTGTATATCGCTCCTACTGGACAAATCAGAATCCCAGTTGACAGTGTGAATATCGCAAAATACAATATTGTATCTCCTCATTTGAGAAAAGATGTTCCTCCATACATAGATGTTGACATCACAGATCAGGCTATCTATAAGCACCGTTTGATAATGCTTGATATAGTGGCAAATAATAACTGGAAAAGACCTATATACTTCTCTGGAGGAAGCTGGGGGGATGATGATTTCATCTGGATGAAAGACTACTTACAGTTAAGCGGTTTAGTATATAAACTAGTTCCTCTAAAATCTGATACAGAAAATGCACATGCACTAGACAAAGGTTCTATAGATGCAGACAGAATGTATGATATCGTAACCAAGTGGTATTGGGGGAATATGGGTAGTGATAAAATCTATCACGATCCACAGACTAGACGTAATGCGCTAAGCTACCGTATTAATCTTGCTCGCTTAATGGAACAATTACTTCTAGAAGGTAAAGACGAAAAAGCGAAGAAGGTAATTGACATAGCGATGACCAATATGCCAATTAAATACTATGGCCTTTACCAAGTAGTACATCCTTTTGTTGAAGGTTCGTATAAAGTAGGAGAGAAAGAGAAAGCTCGCCTTATGGTAAAAGAACTAGTTCAGAAATCTAAAGAATCTCTTACCTATTACAAGGGGCTACAGATGGATGACATCCAGTATTATCAACAAGAAATAATGACAGACATAGAGATATGGCGAGAATTACTAGAGGTAGTCAAAGAAGAAGACCCTAGTTATTTTAAAACTCTTGTTGCAGATTTTAATACATATAACGGTTACTTCTCATACTTTAAGAGACCTAATTTATAGTTAAGAAGGCGATAGATTCATTTCTATCGCCTTTTCTTTTTACCTTTGCCCTACTTTTAAACAAAGCAGATATACGATGATCGAGAATAAAAATCAATCTAAAACAGATATTGGACAATTAGGTGAGTTTGGCTTAATAGAGCACTTAACTCAAAACTTTACTATCCAGAATGACAGCACTGACAAAGGAATCGGTGATGATGCCGCTATACTTTCCTTTGGTGAAGACAAAGTAGTTGTATCTACAGATCTTTTGATAGAAGGTGTACACTTTGACTTAGCCTACACGCCACTAAAGCACTTAGGATATAAAGCTGTCGTAGTTAATCTATCAGATATCTGCGCGATGAATGCTACTCCTACACAAATCACAGTCTCTATAGCTGTCTCTAACCGCTTTCCACTAGAAGCATTAGACGAGCTATATGAAGGTATCGCATTAGCGTGCAATTACTATAAAGTAGATTTAGTAGGTGGAGACACTACATCTTCTCAGAAAGGGCTTATTATTAGCGTTACAGCTATTGGTAAAGCGAAAGAAGAGGACATCATCTACCGCAGTGGCGCTGGAGAGACTGACTTACTAGTAGTATCAGGTGATATCGGATCAGCTTACATGGGGCTGCAAATCTTAGAAAGAGAGAAACAAGTATTCTTAGTAAACCCAAATAGCCAACCTGACTTATCTATCTATGAATACATCATCGAGAGACAACTTAAGCCTGAAGCTAGAACAGACATCAAACAGCTTTTAACAGACTTAGAAGTACAGCCGACAGCCATGATAGATATCTCAGATGGCCTGTCATCAGAGATTATGCACTTGTGCAAAAGCTCTACTGTAGGATGTAACTTATATGAAGACAAGCTTCCTCTTGATCCTCAGTTTATGAACACTTGCGAAGAGTTTAACATCGACGCTACTACGATGGCGATAAACGGTGGTGAAGATTATGAACTACTATTCACTATCAAAATGGAAGACTTCGATAAGATTAAGGGTAACCCTAACTTATCTATCATAGGACACATGACGCAAGAGAGCGAAGGTGTACACCTGATCAGTAGAGAGAACACTAAGATTCCTCTTAAAGCAAGAGGTTGGAATCCTTTAGAAAACAAAGACGAAGAATAAAAAAAGACGCCACTGGCGTCTTTTTGTTTTAAAAGTCATCCTGCTTACTCCATGTATATTCATTATAATCCAAACCTTCTTTTATCCATTGAATGTCTTTTTTATCTTTTAAGTGATAATCAAACCAGTCAAGAACTCTAGTAGTTAGATCATTAGCCTCTATCGGAGTATCTGGACCAGTGGTATGACCTATGTTTTTATAAAATAGCGCTATTGTTGGAACATTTTCTCTCTTAAGTGCATTAAACATATTTATGGTATTGGTACTGTGAATATTTTCATCTAATAATCCTGTGTAAAGTAGCATAGGCGTTTTCGCTTTGTGAGCATTGTGAAGGGGGGAGTTGTCTATATATTTTTTAGGATCTTCACTATATTTTTTTTGCATTCCATATTGAGCTCGTTCTGCCATAAACCAATCGGGCATTATTCTGTACTTACTATACCTAAAAGTTAATCCACTAATAAGGTCATGCGCAGCAGAGCCACTGACTATGGTTGAGAATAGGTTTGTTTGTGTAGCAATAAAACTTGCTTTATAACCGCCAAAGGAATGCCCAATTAAACCTAATTTCTCTCGATCTATAGACTTTTCTTTCTTCAGTATTTCTTCAACGCCTAGAGTTATACATTCGAGAGCAGATATACCAGGACCTATATTATTCACATAAGAATCCACAAAATATACAAAATACCCTTGTTCATTTAATAGGCTAGCATTAAATCCTGTTTGATTGACAGTTGTCGGTAGTTCAAAAGAGGAAAAGGTATTAAATGGTTTTTCGTTGTAGACATATACAACCATTGGATATTTGTTTAAAGGATCATAATCTTTAGGATAGAGTAAGGTACTTTCTAATTCCTTGTTATATCTATCTGTGTACTTAATGCTCTGTCTCTTCTTCCAATTATATTGTGTAGGTTCTATGTCAGTTTTGAGCAATGTTGAAATTTTATTGTTGTCAATAACTTTAATTTCGACAGGGGAATTAAAACTATTTTCTGTGTATACAAATACTTTGTTATCAGCACTTGTAAGGTTGCCTTTTAAGGCTAGTGATTTACTAAAAGACTTTTGATTACTTTCACTTAGTAGTATTGTTTTATTATCTGTTATGCTAAATATTCTCTCGGTTTCACCTACTTTACTATAAATGTATTTAATACTATCTAGATTAGACGTGTAAGTGTTTGATTGTAAATTTAGTATTGTGTTTTTGCTTCCAATAGGGAAATTTGCAATTGTTATTGTTGTGTTTGTATTAAGGTTGAATTTATTAAGTTTTTCTTTAATGAAGTATAGTATTTCTTGGTTATTAGTATTTGCAATTAAAGAACTATATTCGTCTACTTTTATTGCCAGCTCTTGTTTAGTAGTTAGATTGTACAAATGCCAAAGTTGATTTCTGCTATTTAAAGGCTTATATAGTACAAAATTGTTTTTAGCAAATGCCACAGGTACTTTATAAGAAGCAATTTCAACTTCTGAGATTAACGTATTAATATCTATTAAAGAGTATTGTATAGGTAGAATAGAAGATTCAAATTTCTGTAATTTAAAGGGATTGTATCTTAGTATGTGGTTTGGCAGATCAATAAAACTATAATCTTTATCTCTTGTTCTTTCTAACTCAATTGTTTTATTCTCATTGTATTGATAAATAAAGGCTTTGTAATTTAGTTGATGTTTCAACTTGTAATTACTAGGATATATAAATCTAGAATTTCCGTTCCATATATCAAGGTATTGGCTATGACTAATCTCTTTATTGGTTTTGAAATTGTATTTTATAAATAAATCGTTGTTAAAATAGAAGTTCACTTCAAACCTTTCTAGTTTTTCTTTTGATAGGGTTATTTTCTTAATTTCTTTTATTTTGATGTTGATAATCAGTAAATTATTGGTTTTGTCAGTGTATGCAAAAAGTGTATTATCATTGTTCCAGTATAATTTGCTTATATCTTGTGACTGATCTTTAATTTCTGTGTTTTCTAGTGTGTTTAAATCAAAGATGTTTAATGAATTGGGAGTGTAGAAAATTAACTTTGTTTTGTTTGGACTTAAGTGATAGTTCTTAACCTCTGATTTGTAAAGCAGAGGTTGGTTAAGTGTTTTTCGTTTATCAATTTTTTCAATATTTAAAGCATTGTTATTGTTTAATGTGATTAATAGATTATTGTCTTTATTGGCTATAGTATGATATTTTGTTACTTGCTCTTTTGTTGCGATTATTTTGTTTTTGTTCGCATCTAGAATTATTACTTCCTTATTAAATGTCCCAACGACTAAGTCATCAAATAACAAATTTTGGTACATATTCTGGATATGAGTGACATTGATTTTTCTTTTGTCTTGAGTATTGATATAATAAGTTGAGTCAGCTATTGTACTGTTTAGATATGTCTTGTTGACAATTACCCATTTACCATCAGGGCTTATCTTAGAAGGATTTATTGTATTGATTCTATAGTCGGTTTTCAAAGCGAGTGAATCATTTTGAGCTAGTACAATGTATTGTATTAGTAGGACTAAAAAAAGTAGTAAGTATTTAATTGTGATTTTATGCATAATTGGTTTAGAGAGAGAGGTTAATGATAGTGTCATTCTTAGGGCTAAGATGTACTGAATTCTTCGATAGTGCTAGAATGCTTAAGATATTGCCCTTTGGAATTGTAATGGAAAATTCTCCTTTGTTATTAGTTAGATGATAAAATGCAATCCCCAAAGTATTATCAATAAAAGCAGGACCTATATCAACATTTTTGAGTGGACGATTTGTTTTTTTGCTATAGATATGTCCTGATACTTGTATTAAAGTATCAGGATCAGAATCTTGTAGGTTTTTTTTAAAATTGAGTTCAAGCTCAGGGTATTTACTAAAAAGCTTTAAGTAATTGTTTATTGCTAAAGAGTCTTGTGTTACTTGTATATCTAGTGTTTTACTTTTAGTTATATTACTATAAGTATATTTTTTATTATTCCTTCCGTATAGGATAGAATTTGGGATAAGAACTAAAGTGTCTCCTTTTTGTATTTTAATTTTATAGTATCCTTTTTTATTGACATAAGTTTTGACATTATCGCCATATGCGTTTAATGTGTCATTCTTCCATTGCCACTTATTTTTTATATTCATAGTGGTAATACCTAGTGGTGGAGTAGAAGTGTTTTCTAGAGTAACTTTTCCTTTAACAATGATACTGTTGTTGAATCCACAAGAGGTAGTAAGCATAAGTAATATAAAAGCTATCGTTAATGAAATATTGGTATAGCAATATTTAGTATCCATGATTGTTTGGGTTTAAGTTTTTGTTGATTAATAGTTGTTTTTCAGGTATAGGGAATAATTGATGATAATCAAGCCAATTTGTTTTAGTAGATTTTAATTGATTTAGTTTTTCAAATCTTTTAAGAGTGAAAAATCGTTGACCTATTTCTGTAAAAAATTCCCTTTGACTTTCATCTAGAAATACCTGTTCAAATTCGTCAGAGCTTAGAGCAGTATCTATAGGTTTTACTCCTCTTACTTGTCTTATCTTATTTAACTCAGTGATAGCTTGTAATCGTTTATTTTGAAAGAACAAGCTCTCAATGTAAATAAAATAAACGTGTTCAATTCTATAGAAAATGGAATATTCGTCTGTGTTATTCGTCTTGTTCTTGTATTTAAAAGCAGTTAAAAATTTAGTATTGTTAACCGTAGTACTCTTTATCCAATTTTTTAACCTTAAATCTTCAGGATCGAATTTATTTATCAGTTCTGTACTAATGGCTGTTGTATTGGCGCTTAAAGCTGTAAATATGTAGGCATTTGCTTCTGGAGTGATATTAGTTTCAAGATGTGGACTAAGTTGCCATAGAGTACTTTTAGATGTTTTTTTGAATGTATTATTTAGGTCTGATTCGATTTGATAAAGCTTGTTGTCGAGTATGTTTTGACAGTACTGTTGTGCTAGATCGAATCTCTTCTGTAAAAGGTAGTTTTCTGCCAGTAGCAATTCAACAATAGCTTTATTGATGTGAAATTTGTTTGCTGATCTATATTCATACGTTAAGTATTGATGTGCAATAAGAAGATTTTTTTCAATTTCTAAAAGAACTTGATTATAAGGCGTTTTGTTAATGTTTGTGTTGAACTTATAATCAGTAGTTAGAGTATAGGGAATATCACCGTATAATTGAATAAGGTAATGGTAGTGTAAAGCTCTTAAAGTGTACGCCTCGCCTAAGAAAGGTTCTTTTAGTTTTTGTTCAATGTATTGGGATTGAGTTAAACCTTCGATAAAGGCATTAATTTGGTAAATATTTTGATAGGCACTATTCCACCAGTTTGCTGTTTCTGGGCTATTGGGTTGAATAGAGTTTATATAAAAATTGCTTGTAGAAGTACCTACATAATTAAGTTCATCAGTGTATAGACTCAGTCCATGACTAACGCCATTTGTGTTTTTAGTTATAAAATTTTTGTCTCGAACATTTGTATAAAGTTGTGATAATGCAGATTTTACACTAGATACATTTTTGAAAACGTCTTGTTGATTTACTTTGTTATCAGGTAAATCAACATCTACTAATTGGTCACAAGATATTAGTATGAAGTTAATTAATAATAGTAATATGCTATATGTGAATAGTTTTTTATGTGATATTGAATTGTTCATAATATGATTAGATTAGAAGGTTAATTGCATTCCCATTGAATAGGTTTTTAAAGGGGGTAAGTATCCAAAAGTTGTAAACTCAGGATCCATTCCTTTGTATGAGGTAATAGTCCATAGATTTTGTCCTTGGAAGTATATTCTCAAGGATTCAATTTTGACCTTCGGAATTTTTAAAACATAAGAAAGAGATATGTTTTTCAATCTTATAAAGGATGCATCACTTATAGAATTAGAACTTTCTCTAAAAGGAGAGCTCAGTGCTTGATTCTCTGGTTTATTATAAAACGCTGATATATATTGAGCATTTAGGTTTTCTTTTGTCCAACGATCTACCATTTGTACAGGTAGATTATTTATTGCTCCACCCGGTGTAGCGTAATAATTGTTTAGGTTGTAGTTTTCTTGTTTTTTAAAATAGAATAAGAAATCAAGGGTAAAACTCTTGTAAGAAACTGTATTTTGTATTCCTCCAAAGAAAGAAGGATTAAGGCTTTTAACAATCTTTTTGTCTTCGACATTAATTTTACCATCATTATTAAAATCAGTAAATTCGTACATACCAGTTTCTGGGTTTATTCCTTTGAACTCGTAGAGTTTTATAATATTAATTGGTTTGCCAACGATATACGAACTACTTTGAGTCCCTTGTTCAAGACCAGGATAAGACACAAGTTTGTTTTTGGGAATAGAAAAATTAATGTTTGTAGACCAGTTCCAATGTTTATTGGATATGTTTTGTGTATTTACAGTAAACTCCCACCCTCTATTGTCTACAATTGCAGGGAAATTTGTTAATATCGAATTGAATCCAGTTGTTGTTGGAAGAGTTAACCCTACTAGTTGATCTGTAGCTCTATTATTGTAATAGGCAATAGAAGAATGGATACGATTGTTAAAAAGACTAAACTCTAAAGCAGATTCAAATTTGGTTGTTTTTTCCCATTTGTAATCGGGGTTGTAGAGTGCACTAGGAAACAAACCAATTTCCTTGTCGTATGAAGTGCTATTTACACTATAAGTATCAAGGTAAGCGTAATCTCCTATATTATCACTACCCGTAACTCCATAACTTAGACGTATTTTCCCAAAACTTAGCCAATGTACATCTTTAAAGAAGTTTTCTTCAGAAAACAACCAAGCTGTTCCTATTGCTCCAAAATTGCCGTATCGATTATTTTTAGCGAACCTACTAGAACCATCTCTTCGAGCAGTTATGTTTAAAATGTATTTATTGTCATAGGTGTAGTTAAGACGTGTAAATAGAGAAGCATATTTATAGTGAGCAGTAGCAGAATTACCAATGTACTTTTCTTTTGCTGCACTTATATTTTTAATCATAGCATCTGTTGTAAAATTACGACCCGTTAATTGCAAAACAGTTGATTTAGAACCTTGAAAAGTCCCTCCAATTAGAAAATCAAGGGTGTGTTTGTTTAGCTTTGCTTTATATTGTAATTGTGGTTCAACTATAAATGAGGAGAAATCTTGATTAGCCTTGTGTGCTTCAGAATTCTCACTTGTTCTTCCAAGAGCTGGATTAAAAATTGTGTGTGGTATAAGCTTATATTCTTCCAAGTTGTTATTTGAAATACCTGCATTTACTTTAAAAAATACGTTGTTGTATATTTGGTAGGCTGCATTGCTATTAATAACAAGTGTTTTGATGTTGTTTTCATAAGTTTGATTTAACTGTGCTAAGGGATTAATAAAGGTTCCGTTTTGCCAGTTTAAATCGCCATTTTCATTAAATAAAGCTGGTGCATTAGGAGCTATAGATAAAGCTTGTTTTGTTAGGTCTAAAGTAGGTAAGTTATTTTCTTGAGTAGAGTATGAACTAGAAGCGTTTAATTTGAATTTATTGTCTTTACTAAAGTGATTAAGTGCAAGTAGTATATTGTTTCTTTTGTAACCTTTGTCAGTTGGAAACACAGTTGTATTTTCATTGTGAGAAAGATTAATATTGAACATTGTGTTATCAGTCCCTCCATTAATTCCAAGAGAAATATTTTGATCAATAGCAGTATCGCCGATAAGTTCTTTTTGCCAATTGGTATATCGGTTAGTATCCCAAGTTTCATTAAGGTCATACGCATTAACAGGATATGAGGTAATACCACTATTTTCAAAGGCTTCTTTTCGCATCTGTAGATATTGCTCTGTGTTCATCATATCCATAAACTTGGCAACTTTGCTAAAGCCTATAGATGAAGATACTGTAAAACGCGTTTTGTCTGGTTTGCCTTTTTTAGTTGTAATAAGCACCACTCCATTAGCCCCACGTGATCCGTATATAGCCGTAGCATCTGCATCTTTTAATATTTCTATACTTTCTATATCACTAGGGTTTATTGCATTTAAAGCAGAAATACCACCTTGTAATATTTCAAGTCCCAAACTACCATTGTTAATACCTAATGAGTTTGATATAAAAGGCACACCGTCAATTATAAACATAGGACTGTTTCTTCCAGAGGCTGAATTTCCAAGAAAATTCCTTCCTCTTATTTCAACGTACATACCTCCACCTGCGACACCGCTATTTTGGGTAATGTCAACTCCTGCAACTCTACCCTGTATAGCTTGCAGAGGATTCACCACTGGCTGAAACTCGATATCTTTAGCTGTTACGCGTGCTATACTTCCTGTTCGCTCTCTATCTTTTACAGAGTAGTAACCAGCATTAATAACCACTTCATCTAGATCAGTAGTGCTTGCTTTCATTACTAAGTCTATCTTATCCTGTGCCTGTACTAGGACTTCTTGTGTTCCATTTCCTACGAATGTAAACACTAGCGTGTCCCCCACACTCGCTTTAATGCTGTACTCTCCCTTATCATTGGTTAAGGTAGCTTTAGTAGAGCCTTTTATCTGCACGACAGCACCAGGCAGCACGCCAAATTCATCGCGTACTACTCCCGTTATTTGACGAGAAGGTTGTTCTGCTACAACCTTATGAGAAGTCAATGCACTTTTACTCAACACCACTTGATTATTCATTACTACATACTTCACAGCAGATTTGTCGAATAGTTTTTTTAGAACCATATCGATACTCTCCTCTTTTACCTGAAGTATTTTCTTTTCTGTAAGATTGATCTCTTTTACGTTATAGATAAAGCGATAATCAGAAGACCCCTCGATGATATCGAGTACTTCATTTAAAGAAACATTGATGACATCCACAGATATCTTTGTCTGCGAATAGGTACCTATGGCAAACAAATTCAATGCACATCCGAAAAACAAAACAACTGATATTTTCATTTTTAGATCAAATTTGAGGAGTGGAAGTTTCCTCTCCTTAAGTAAATAATTTTTCATAAATTTGGATTAGTTAAGGGTTGTTACTATTAAGTAATAATCATGTTATAGACACTAGTCATGTTGCCGCATAGCTAGTGTCTTTTTTTGTTGGTTATATAAAGGTTATTTAATGATAATCTTATTGTCTTTGATAGTGTATTCTATAGCGAGTACTTCATTGAAGTAAACCAATACTTCTTCTATCGTATTGTTGTTAAACGAAGCGTTGAATACTGTTGTCTCTAAGTTTTTATTCTTATTGACTATCTCTACATTATAAGTGCGTTCTAGACTTCTAATAATTTGTCCAAAACTCTGTTTTCTAAAGACTAATTCGCCTTTCATCCACGATAGGTAAGCTCTAGTATCTACCTGTTCTACAGCGATCTGTTGGCTTGTTCTATCTAAACTTGCTTTTTGCCCTGGGACAAGATCAATATACTTGTCTAAAGATGCGATACTGGCGAACTGAACCATCCCTTCTGCTAACACGACAGAAGTCAATAAATCGTCTTTATAAGCTGAGTACAAAAACTTAGTTCCCACTACTTTTATTCTTGCTTCTTTTGACACTACATAAAATGGTTTGTTAGCATCTTTTTGTACATCAAAGTATACCTCTCCTTCTACAACTACCTCTCGTGATGCTAACTGATTAAATGAAGTAGGAAACTTTATTTTAGAACCCGCATTCAGAAATGCTTTAGTACCATCTGCTAGTATTACAGAGAACTTCTTACCATAAGGAACATTTAGTTCATTATATTCTACCACATCGTTATCCGCATCCACCTTCATCATATCATCTTCTATTTGCGCGATGCGATTGCCATGTTCATCATAGACAGTCTCATTATCTGTTGCGTCTATCTCAGTGCGATTCCCTTTAGATGATATAAGCGTTATCGCTTGCTCATCAATAACTAGGACCTCATCTTGCTGTATTTGATTGTTAAATACGTAAATAGATCCTAAACCTAAGAATACTGTACAAATAGCCGCTGCCCACAGTATTTTTTTCTTTGTTCTCTTTCTCTTATCTCTCTGTATAAAATGTTGTAAGCGAAGAATTGTACGTTTTTTATCATACTCTTTCAACAAGTTATCTAGAACAAAATCGTTCTCGATCATGCGTTCAAGAACTTCTCGTTCTTCTTCATTCTTTAAAAAGAGTAAAAGCTCTTGCTCCTCTTCTTGACTAATTGTCTTTGAAATATATTTCAACAATAGTTCTTCACTTCTTTTCTGTACCATTTCATAACCTTTTATACCTTTAATACGATTGATATTTTCAATACCCTACGTTTTTTTAAGAAATATTTTTATTTTTTTTAATAAAATTTTTATAGGTATAAAAAAGCTACTCCTACTTCCTTCAGGAAAAGGAAGTGGAATAGCCAACTTAATAATGTCCTTACCCCAATGACAGACTCTCTTATTATATCAAACAGGTATACTATAGCGTGCTAACTAATCTTAAAAATAAAATCAAACCCCTTACTAGGTCATTTTTTTGCTATAAACTAAAAAGACCTCTCTCTTTAGTGTATTGTTTTGTTTTTTATAACAAGTATAGTCCCAATGTGTGCGTTTTGTTGTATAAAACATTCACAGTTTATAAGTAATAAAAAGAATTCTTATTTAAATGAGCTTATAAAGGTTAAATACACCTTTTACTAACATTTTTTATATACTTTTGGATTTCAACATTTAATCCCAAAGTTTATTATTCATTTGTCATCTTATAGTTAGTAACGTTGCATTTTTAAACAACCCTATCTTATTATTTATTTTTTTAATTTAATATGAAACCCGTTGCCACAGATACCGAACTTGTAGAGAAGATCATTTTAAGCAATGAACAGGCTTTTACCACATTGATAGACCGATACCATCATCGTCTATGTGTCTATGCGCATAAATTAATAGGCAGTGAGGAAGCAGAAGACCTTGTTCAGAATGTCTTTATGAAGATATGGGTAAAAAGAACGAAGTTAAATGCTGAGCAGAATATCAAAAACTTCTTATATAAAGCTGTCTTTAACGAATTTATAGATGCTTATCGCAAGAATAAGAAACTCGAACCTCTTGAACAGAAATATATAAAAGTCCTAAATGACTATGTAGAACACCATTCTAACGATGACTTGGAGTTCGCTATAAAAGTCATGCAACAAGAAATAGATAAACTACCCGAAAAGAGTAAGGAGATATTCATTATGAGTAAACGCCAAGGACTGACTAATCAGGAAATAGCTGACTACCTTGACATTTCTATTAAGACAGTAGAGTCACATATCTCAAAAGCATATACAATCCTTAAAACAAGGATAGGCAAGAATATGGAGATTCTTCTATTTATGCTATTTGGAAGAGCTTCTAAGTAAGTACCTAAAACTTCTAATAAAGGCTAGTTCTGGATAGAACTAGCCTTTATTAGACATTCTTCCCTTCCACATATACTACTTATCCTTTTTATAGATGTCACACCTAGATGTCTTCAAACATTCTGTGGCGCATATATTGATGAAATAATCAGCTATATAAACCATATATACTTTCAATATAATTGTTCTACTTTTTTCTAATTTATCAAAATAACTCCCCTCTAAAAGGCCATAAATTATAATTCTAGTGCGCTTTTTTTATTAAAATAGCTACAAATCCCCTTCCTTCAATTAAAAAACCATAAAAAATAAGTTTTTTTTTAAAAACCTAAATGAAATTAAACAACTAACAATCAATATATTATCAAAAATGCACTTACACAAGGTTTACTATAACAAACACCTCAACCCTAGTAAAACAAGGCTTTATTCGTAGCTTATTGGACAATTCTAGGACAATAAGTCGAGAATACTGGAGTAAAGGGCACTTTTTCCCAACAATTCTCCTTTTATACTTCTACTATTCTCCTCTAACTAACCATTAAACCAAGAATCAACATTAGCTAGATACTACATTGCAATTCTATTTCATAGATATTTCATTAGCTCTATAACCAAACTACAGTATGATTTTTTCACTGATTCAGAGCTATTTTGTATAACAACTTTTCGTTTATATGTCTATCGCGGAATCTGGATTTAAAAAACAATTCTCCTTACTGACTACAAAACAAATACTATCTCAAAATCGCAAAACAGCACACAAAACAGTAATAATTTTCTCTCATTTGGTTTAAAATTAAATTATCAATAATTATTATTTAAATATCACACATTTATCTATATTTACGAATACCAAAAACTAAAATAAATAATGAATAAAACGTATCAATTAAAAGTAAATGCAGATACTGTTTTTGAGAGTAATGATTTACTACAACAAGATATAAATGTATCTGCAGTAGAATCAGCTGTGTTCCACGTACTCAAGAATAACAGATCTTATGATGTTGAAATTTTAGACAACCAATTTACAGAGAAGAACTACACTGTAACGGTTAATGGAAATAACTATTCTGTTAATATCCAAACCGAACTCGATAAACTAATCAATCAACTTGGTTTCTCCTTGAACTCTACTAAGCAGGTTAATTCTGTAAAGGCTCCTATGCCTGGTCTTATCCTAGATATTTTGGTAACAGTAGGTCAAGAAGTAGCTGAGAATGACAATTTATTAATTCTAGAAGCCATGAAGATGGAGAACAACTTATCTTCACCACGAGCTGGAATTATTAAATCTATCAACATCGCTAAAGGCGCAACTGTTGATAAAGGATTAGTTTTAATTGAATTCGAATAATCATGAAAAAAATATTAGTTGCCAACCGTGGCGAAATAGCTGTTCGCATCATGACAACAGCCAAAAAGATGGGGATAAAGACAGTAGCTGTTTACTCTACTGCTGACCGTTTAGCTCTACATGTTAGAATGGCTGATGAAGCTGTTTGTATTGGAGAAGCACCATCTAATCAATCTTATTTATTAGGGGATAAAATCTTAGAAGTTGCAAAATCACTTCACGTAGATGGTATTCACCCCGGATATGGGTTTTTAAGTGAGAACTCAAACTTCGCAATTGCATGTCAGAAAGCTGGAATTACCTTTATTGGTCCTGATACTCATGCTATAGAAGTTATGGGAAACAAATTAGCAGCTAAAGATACTGTTAAGGCGTATGACATCCCAATGGTTCCAGGTTTAGATGAAGCGATTACAGATGTAGCAAAAGCAAAAAACGTGGCTAAAGAAATAGGATTCCCTATTCTTATCAAGGCTGCTGCAGGTGGTGGTGGTAAGGGAATGCGTGTGGTAGAGAATGAAGTAGAATTCGAAAGTCAAATGCAACGTGCTATTTCAGAAGCGACTAACGCATTCGGAGATGGTTCTGTGTTTATAGAAAAATATATAGGTTCGCCTAGGCATATAGAGATTCAAGTATTAGCTGATAATCACGGACATGTAGTACACCTCTTTGAAAGAGAATGTAGTATTCAACGCCGTCACCAGAAAGTAATCGAAGAAGCTCCATCAGCAGTGTTAACTCCTGAAGTGCGTAAAGCGATGGGAGAAGCAGCTATCAAGGTAGCCAAATCATGTAACTACTCTGGAGCTGGTACAGTAGAGTTCTTAATCGATGAGAACTTAAACTTCTACTTCCTAGAAATGAATACACGTCTACAAGTAGAACATCCTGTGTCAGAATTAATCACAGGCTTAGACTTAGTGGAGTGGCAGATAAGAGTCGCACGAGGAGAGCAACTTACTTTCACACAAGAAGACCTTAAGATCAAAGGACATGCAATGGAAGTACGTGTATATGCAGAAGACCCTCTAAATGACTTTCTACCTAGTGTGGGTAACTTAGAACAATATAAATTACCTGTAGGACCTGGTATCCGTGTGGATAATGGTATAGAAGAAGGTATGGATGTGCCTATTTATTATGACCCTATGCTTACCAAACTAATCACTTATGGTGATACACGTGAAGAAGCAATAGAGATTATGATTAAAGCTATCGACGAGTTTAAAGTGAAAGGAATTAGTACAACATTGCCATTCGGTAAATTCGTAATGAAGCATGAAGCATTCAGAGAAGGACACTTTGATACGAACTTCGTTAAGAAATATTACAATGCTGAATTAATTAAAGAAGAAACTAAAGATGAGGCAGAGATAGCAGCATTTATTGCTCTACAACAGTATCTGGAAGATCAAAAACAACTTCGCTTACCAAACTAAGAACTATGAATCCGAAAATAAATAAATTACAAGATATACAAGCTCAAGCTAAACTCGGCGGCGGGCTAAAAAGAATAGATACCCAACACAGCAAAGGAAAACTTACTGCTCGTGAACGTGTAGAGTACTTACTAGACGAAGGTTCTTTTGAGGAAATTGGCATGTTAGTAACGCACCGTACTACTGACTTCGGTATGGATAAAGAAGTTTATCATGGAGATGGTGTAGTCACTGGATATGGTACCATCAATGGTAGACTAGTCTATGTCTTTGCACAAGACTTTACCGTATTTGGAGGTGCTTTGTCAGAGACTCATGCTGAGAAAATATGTAAAGTGATGGACATGGCTCTTAAAATGGGAGCGCCGATGATCGGACTAAATGATTCTGGGGGAGCACGTATCCAAGAAGGAGTGCGTTCTTTAGGAGGATATGCAGATATCTTCTACCGCAACGTACAAGCATCAGGGGTAATACCTCAACTATCAGCTATTATGGGACCATGTGCAGGTGGAGCAGTATACTCACCAGCAATGACAGACTTCACGATGATGGTAGAGGGGTCTAGTTATATGTTCGTAACAGGACCAAACGTAGTAAAAACTGTAACCAATGAAGAAGTAACTTCAGAAGAATTAGGAGGAGCAAGTACTCACTCTACTAAGTCTGGGGTAGCACATACTACATCTCCTAACGACGTAGCTTGTTTAGAAGATGTAAAAACATTGTTATCTTATATGCCTCAGAATAATACGGAAAAACCAATGAGTCTTCTATATACTGTAGGAGAAGAATATAGATACGAATTAGACAATCTAGTACCAGAAAGCGCAAACAAACCTTATGATATGAAAGATGTAATCGGACATATCATAGATAAGGACTCATTCTTCGAAATTCACAAAGATTATGCAGAGAATATCGTCGTAGGATTTGCAAGACTTGGAGGAAAGAGTATTGGTATTGTAGCGAATAATCCTATGTTCTTAGCAGGGTGCTTAGATGTGAATAGCTCAATCAAAGCAGCTCGTTTCACCCGTTTCTGTGATGCGTTTAATATTCCATTGTTAGTGTTAGTAGATGTACCTGGGTTCTTACCTGGTACTGATCAAGAGTGGAATGGTATTATCGTACATGGAGCTAAGTTACTATACGCATTAAGTGAAGCCACAGTGCCTAAAGTAACCGTAATTACACGTAAAGCTTATGGTGGTGCTTATGACGTAATGAACTCTAAACACATCGGAGCAGATATGAACTTCGCTTGGCCAAATGCAGAGATTGCAGTAATGGGAGCAAAAGGAGCAAGTGAGATTATCTTTAAGAAAGAGATATCAGAAGCGGCAGACCCTACAGCTAAATTGGCAGAAAAAGAAGCAGAATATGCAGACAAATTTGCCAATCCATACAGAGCTGCACAACGCGGCTTTATAGATGAAGTAATACTTCCTAACGAGACACGTAGAAAATTGCTAAAAGCATTCTCTATGTTGGAAAATAAGGAAGTTAATATGCCAAATAGAAAACACGGTAATATACCATTGTAATAAAATAAACTTAGCCCTTTAGATATTCTCTAAGGGGCTTTTATTTTTTTTGTTAAATACTAACTATATTTGATAGACGTTAAAAGTCTATCGCTATGCAAGAAGATAAGAATTTAAATAAGCAATCTGATCACAGCAGATTCATGCCTCCTGGTATGTCTAAAGAATCTCTTCAAGAAGTCGTTAATACTAAAGACGAGATGAGTACACTGAATATGGATAATACAGATATAAATATATCTACAGAATATCCTATTATAAATAAGCTCGAGTTAGAAGTAACACATCAGGAAGAACTACCTACTCTTATAGGTTTGCCTACTGACTTACTTAACCCAGCTCCTACCGACCGAGATCAAAGTAGTCAAATATCGACTCCCTACCAATCTTACGAAAACTATATCCCTGGATATAACACTCCTATTGCCAGACAAGAAACTAATAATTTAGGAACTACAGGATTTATCCTTTCTTTAATAACGATTATTTTATTTTGGATTCCGATTGTAGGATGGATATTATGGTTGCTTGGAGCCATTCTCTCAATTATAGGTCTATTTAAAAAACCAAAGGGATTAGCGATAGCTGGTACAATCATTTCTGGGTTTATGCTAATCGTTATTATCTATATACTGTCTAATATTGACACATTTTTAGATTCTCTATTCACTCTATTCTTTCTTAAGTATTTTTTAGGTCAGTAACAATTACAATAAATATATTGTCTCTCTAAAAAGAGATATGCCATACCTAAAGCGGCGTCTTTAACTCTTTATTTTTTTGTATTTTAGTACAAAATTAGACAATGAGACTACTAGCAGAACTAATAAATACAGAAGACCCTGGCATAGAACTTATCAGAGAATGGCTACATGATGCCGTTAGACCTGTAGATATCTTGCCTCTACATGATAAACTAGCTGCAGAAGAAGCACTATTACAACTACAAGTAACTACTCGTTCACCTCTAGGAGCTATCACCTATGAGACAGGAGGTATACTAATAGACAAAGGATGGGTAAGAATATTAGGTGGAGGAACAGAAATGCTCCCTTCTAATTACCAATGGAATAAAAACAAAACTAGTGATAAAGCTAAGGAATACTATATCGTTGCTTATGACATCTTAGGTGGTTATTTTTGTATCAATAATGGCGCTCTCGGAAGTGATATCGGAAACATTTATTATTTTGCCCCAGACGTATTAGATTTTGAACCACTTGACATAGGTTACTCTGACTTAATTTATTTCTTTATCGCAGGTAATTTAGATCTATTCTATCAAGATTTCAGGTGGAGTACTTGGAAAGAAGATGTAGCACAATTACCTTTAAACGAGGCATATCAAATCTTTCCTCCACTATGGACAAAAGAAGGAAAGCACATTGACTCAACCTCATTAAAAGCTGTTATGGCAGAAGAAATTTACCAGGCAAACAACGAGTTTAAAAACGGTCTAGATAATATCGAAAACAAGTACATCTAATGAGCAAATTTGACCACTACACCATTATTCCTAATATTCATACAACAGAAAAAACACTTGTAATACCGAGTATTGAAGATATCAACAAGTGTGAACAAGTATTAAACTTCTCTTTTGAGGAAGATTATAAAACCTATATACTTCAATACGGAAAAGGTATACTAGGAGGAACATATATCCGTATATACCTACCTCATCACATTCTAACAAATCAAGTAGAATGGTTGGCTCGAGTAAAGGACTATTACTTCTGGGAAGAAGGCAAGGATATACTAACAAAAGAACAGGTATTCGAATCTATCTGCATTGGAGATACGCTAGATGGAGATGAAATTATCTTTTACCACGAGAATTACTACGTACTACCTCGTCAAGAAGAAAACATCTATTTATTAGGGGACAACTTGCATGATGCCGTTGAATGGTTGTGTAGCAAGGGAATATTAACAGAAATCTTTACAGAGCGAGAATTTGAACCTATCAATGAAAGCTAAAATACTTTACACAAGATAAGTTAGCACAGTATTTGCCAAGTAGTACATTATATAATATTATTTAATTAACATCTGTTCTCTTTTTAATACGCCTTATTTATCGTAAATTAGAGTGACATTAGCTATCACACAAGAACGTTTAAATCCTATATATGCAAGATAAAATACAACTTTTAGAAAAATACTTTGAAACTGAGTTATATGAAGATTTCCACTCTTTACAGAGTGACCTAGTTATTTGGGTAGATTGGAGAGAATATGATGATGCTATTGTTGATTATATTGAAAAATGCTTACAGACAGGGCATTTAAATGCAACTATAGAGGATATGCCTAATGATGAACTACAATTAAAAGTACAGTATGACAATAAGGTTTATACACATCTAATTGTAGATAGAGATGATACTATTATCTGGCTTAATCAAATACTACAACCTGATTATGAAATTCGCTTTTGCAAAATATCAGATGGTTCAGATACACTAGCATTCTTGCCACTTACTAGAGAACACTGGCATCAATTAGAAACAATTTATACTTTAGAACAGATTGAGAAACACTTTGAACACATAAACAATGAATCTGTTTTCTTCAATAAGGATTATGAATTTGACGAAGAAAGCTTCTTATAAGCCATACAATAACACACTTCTAAGAGGTGTGTTATTTGTTTACAGCACTTTCTATTAGAATTTGATTAGAAGATAACAGTATATTAACTTTGAATAAATACAAATTAGTAACTTGCGTCGTAGTTACACAAAGAATTAATAACTTTGTACTATTCAATTCGTAAACAATCCATTAAAGTGAGAAGAAAGATTGCCATATTTTTTATGATGCTATTCTTAATTTCAACAACTGAAGTAGGTCAGGTGTTGAAGTTTCCGCTATTGGTTGAACACTATATTGAGCACACTTCAAATAATCCTGAATTATCATTATGGGGATTCTTACAGATTCACTATAGTGAAAGTCATAAGGAAGAAGGGGATCCTATGGATGAGAAACTACCTTTTGTCACCCACACACATTTTGTTACTATTATAGCAATAGTCAATCCCTCACCTATCTTAAAGATTGAACGCATCAGAATAAATACTACTGATGATAAAATACACTCATTCGACGAAGATGAAGTCGAGAGTAGCTACCTATCTTCTATTTGGCAACCGCCGAAGTACTGTTAATATATTTTATCGCTATTTAGGTATAACAACCCATACATCATTGCTATGGGGGCACTTACCTATAACTATCAAGCAATTTTAACGTATTAACATAGAACTATCATGTTAAATAAAATAATTGAGTTTTCTGTAAAGAACAAACTCATCATTGGGCTATTTATATTAGCTCTAATCGGTGTTGGTACATACCAAACAACGAAATTACCTATTGATGCTGTACCAGATATTACAGATAATCAGGTACAAGTTATCACAGTGGCACCATCTTATGGAGCTACAGATATAGAACGCTTAGTCACCTTCCCTATCGAACAAGCAAACAGCAATATTCCAGGGATTAAGAATATGCGAAGTTTCTCGCGTTTCGGATTGTCATTAGTAACTATAGTTTTTGAGGAAGATGTAGATGTATATTGGGCAAGACAACAAGTCGGAGAACGCCTTAATCAAATAAAATCTGAGATACCACAAGATATTGGTCAGCCTGAATTAGGCCCTATCTCAACAGGGTTAGGAGAAATATATCAGTATGTAGTCAGAACTGAACCTGGGTATGAAGACAAATATGATCTAACAGAACTGCGATCTATCCAAGACTGGGTGGTGCGTCGTCAATTACTTTCTGTAAAAGGAGTAGCTGAAGTAAGTAGTTTCGGTGGAAAGCTAAAACAATATGAAATAGCCGTAAACTCTAATAAACTAGACTCTTATGGTATAACTATAAACGATGTATTCGCAGCATTAGAAAACAACAACGAGAATACTGGAGGAGCTTATATAGAGAAAGGTCCTACAGTGTTATATATTCGCACAGAGGGATTAGTAGGTACAATCGAAGACATTGAAAACATCGCTATTACTTCTAAGAATACGGAAGTACCTCTATTAGTTAGAGACGTAGCCAAGGTACAGATCGGACATGCCACTCGTTATGGCGCACTGACTTATAATGATCAAGGAGAAGTATCTGGAGCAATCGTTATGATGCTAAAAGGAGAGAACAGTAATGATGTTATCAAAGATGTCAAACTGAAAGTAGCCGAAATACAAAAAACTTTACCAGAAGGCGTTGTTATCGAACCTTTCTTAGACCGTACTAAAATGGTTAATAACGCCATCGGTACAGTAGAAAAAAACTTAGCAGAAGGAGCACTTATAGTTGTATTTGTCTTAGTTTTATTCTTGGGAAATATGAGAGCAGGTCTATTAGTAGCCTCAGTTATTCCATTAGCCATGTTATTTGCCATCTGTATGATGAATCTGTTTGGCGTAAGTGGAAACTTAATGAGCTTAGGAGCGCTTGACTTTGGTTTAATCATCGATGGAGCAGTCATTATTGTAGAGGCTGTTCTCCATCAGTTCTCACACAATGCGAGATATAAATCAATGAACAATCTGTCACAAGAAGACATGAATAAGACAGTGGTTCACTCTGCTTCTAAAATGATGAATAGTGCAGTATTTGGACAAATCATCATTCTAATTGTCTACATCCCTATCCTTACACTTGAAGGTATTGAAGGAAAGATGTTTAAACCAATGGCACAGACTGTTGCTTTTGCATTATTAGGAGCGTTCTTGTTATCGCTAACCTATATTCCTATGATGAGCTCATTGATTATGAGTAGAAAGGTCACTCATAAGCCAAATATATCAGAGCGTATTATGGCTAAAGTAGAAAAGGTATATCAGAATGCTTTAGTAAAAGTATTAGAAATCCCAAAGATTATCTATTCAGTTGTAGCAATTCTTTTTATTTCTGCGCTACTTATTCTATCCAATATGGGAGGAGAGTTTATTCCTTCCTTAGAAGAAGGAGATTTTGCAGTAGATACAAAAGTCCTAACAGGTAGTACATTAACCACCACGATAGAGAGTACACAAAAAACAGCACATATTTTAAAGTCACGCTTCCCTGAAGTAGAAAAAGTAGTAACTAAAATCGGTAGTGCTGAAGTACCCACAGATCCTATGCCAATGGATGCTAGTGATATGATGGTCATCTTAAAAGATAAAAGTGAGTGGACCTCAGCCGAATCATTCCCTGAATTAGCAGAGAAGATGACTAAGGCACTTGAAGAAGTTCCTGGAGTAACAGTAGGATTCCAGTTTCCTGTACAAATGCGCTTTAATGAGCTAATGACAGGGGCTAGACAGGACGTAGTAGTCAAAGTATTCGGAGAAGACCTTGACCAATTAGCTGAAATAGCGGGTAAAATAGGAGCTATTGCCAATACCGTGAAAGGAGCTACCAACCTATATGTAGAGCCGGTGACTGGAATGCCACAGCTAATGATTGAGTACAATCGTCCTGCTATAGCACGCTATAGACTGTCTATAGCAGAAATAAACCGAATCGTAAACTCTTCACTTGCAGGACAGAGTACAGGAATGGTTTATGAAGGAGAGAGACGTTTCGATATGGTCGTGCGTATGGATGAAACCAATCGAAAAAACCTTGCAGACATTCAGAACTTATTAATCCCAACTCCATTAGGTAATCAAGTACCTCTAAATCAGTTGGCATCAGTAGAGATTAAAGAAGGACCTAATCAAATACAACGTGAAAATGCTCAACGTAGAATATTCGTGGGATTCAATGTCAAAGACCGAGATGTACAAAGTATAGTAGAAGAATTACAAGGTAAAGTAGATGCACAAATTACGTTACCTACTGGATATCAAATCACTTATGGTGGCCAGTTCGAAAACTTGAATGAGGCTAAAGCCCGTCTTGCTGTTGCTGTTCCACTAGCCTTAGTACTTATCTTTTTACTGTTATTCTTTGCTTTCAGAGATATTAGAGAGTGTTTAATGATTTTCACTGCTATTCCATTGTCTATTATTGGAGGGGTATTCTTATTAGCATTAAGAGGAATGCCTTTCAGTATTAGTGCTGGAGTAGGTTTTATTGCACTCTTTGGAGTTGCAGTATTAAATGGTATTGTACTTATTGCTGAGTTTAACCGACTGCATAAATCGGGAATTAAGAACATTGTATTCATCGTTGTTAGAGGAGCTAAATCAAGGTTGCGCCCTGTACTAATGACAGCCTGTGTTGCTTCATTTGGATTCTTACCAATGGCATTGAGTAACGGGGCAGGAGCAGAAGTACAACGACCACTAGCAACAGTGGTTATCGGAGGGTTAATGCTTGCTACGTTCCTAACGTTATTTGTATTACCGCTATTATACATCACATTTGAACAAAAACTAAACTTTAGTTTTATGAAAAAGAAAAAAGCAATAGCTGCTATAGTATTATTCTTAAGTTTAGGTCTTTCTGCACAAGCACAAACGCCTATCACTTTAGAAACTGCTCTGACAACAGCTATAGAAAACAACAATAGTATACGTGCTGAAAAATTGAGAACAGAATATGCAAAAGCAATTATAAAAACTTCTACTGATATACAGCAAACAACTGTAACAGGAGAATTCGGGCAAATCAACGGCCCATACACTGACAATAAGTTTGCTATATCACAAGACTTTGCTTTTCCGACTGTTTATAATAAACAAAAAAATGTGTACAAAGCAGAATATCAACAGAGTATTTTTAATCTCAGTTTAAAAACGTTTGAGCTGAATAAAGCAGTTACTCAGAGTTTTTATGATTATATGTATTGGCAAGAAAAAGAAGCATTGCTATTAAAAGCAGATAGTTTATATGCGAATTTCTATAGTAAAGCAACCCTAAGATTACAAAAAGGAGAGAGTAATATATTAGAAAAAACAACAGCTCAGAATCAGCAACTAAGTATACAAGCTCAATTAGGAGAGGTGCAAAAAACTAAAAAACTAATTTTAGTACAACTACAATATTTATTAAACACAACAGAGGATATTATACCCTCAATGAATAATAAGAAATTAGAACTATCAAGCATAGAAAGCGATTTAGTCAATAACCCTGTTCTTCAATTAATAGAGAATCAAAAGACAATAGCGCAAGAACAGACAAAACTAGAGCGCGCTAAACAATTGCCTAACTTACAGGCGACCTATAATAACAGTAGTTTTATGGGGATGGCGGCTAATGAGGTATATTATGACAGAAGTAATCGCTTCCACGCTTTTCAAGTTGGGATTTCACTGCCCATCTTTACAAGTGGACAACGCAATAGAGTTAAAAGTGCTAAGATAGCTGAACAAGTAGCTGAAGCAGATTACACTGCAACGAAAGACAGGATGAACTCACGTTATCAACAGTTGTTAACATCACATCAAAACAATGAACAGATTCTAAACAGCTATGAAAGTTTCTCATTCAAAAACTCAGATACTATTACTAAGACAGCTCAACTACAATTCATCAATGGAGATATAAACTATCTTGAATATGTAATGCTAATTAATCAAGCAATCGAAACAGTCAACAGATACTTAGACACTCTGAAAATGTACAATGACAATATCATCCAAATCAACTATCTAACTTCTAACAACTAATATCATGATTTCTAAATATATCAATATCAGAATATTTACCTTAACTCTTGCATTAGGAAGTGCAATTCTCTTTACACAATGCAAAAAAGAACAGACTGATGAAGAACAAACCATTACTGTTGAGGAAAACATAACTACAGTCCATCTAACTGATGCACAGATGAAGAATACGACTATAGTAGCTGGCACACTAACAGAACGTAATATAGCCACTACTTTAAAGTTAAATGGTAAAATAGATGTACCGCCACAGAACTTAATATCTGTGACTAATCCTCTAGGTGGATATCTTAAATATACAAAGTTACTACCTGGTATGCATGTTAAGAAAGGGGAACTAATCGCTACAATGGAAGATCCTCAATACATACAGTTACAACAAAACTACTTAATAGCTAAAGATAAATATGACTTTGCAAAACTTGACTACAATCGTCAGAAAGACTTAAATGCCAGCCAAGCGAGTAGTGATAAAGTAATGCAGATAGCGCAAGCGGAGATGAATAATCAACGTATCACAATGAATGCTTTAGCGCAACAATTAAGCTTAATCAACATCAATCCAACATCTCTTACACATACTAATATTAGTCGAACAGTTAATATCTATAGCCCTATTAATGGTTTCGTAAGTAATGTTTTTGTCAATGTAGGTAAATATGTCACCCCTTCGGATGTGATGTTTGAGTTAATCAATCCTACTGACATACACTTAAACCTAAAAGTGTATGAGAAAGACTTAGATAAATTAGAAGTGGGACAGCGAGTAGTGAGTTATACGAATGGAAGCCCTGATAAAAAATATGAAGGAGAGATTGTACTGATCAGTATGGATGTTAATACTGATGGTATATCTGAAGTACACTGTCACTTTGAGGAATTTGACAAGAAACTAGTGCCTGGTATGTATATGAATGCCGATATTGACACTCATGCTGCAATAACTCAAGCTCTTCCAGAAGAAAGTGTTGTTTACTTTGAAACGAAAAACTATGTCTTCGTTGAAACTGCCAAGCAGACTTACGAGATGACTGAGGTAAAAGTAGGTGCCAAAGAAGATGGATACATACAGATTAACAATACGAACGAACTAGCAAATAGAAAGATTGTTACTAAGGGAGCTTACACGCTACTTATGAAACTGAAGAATACTGAAGAGGAGGAATAATCTCTTCCTATCATTATAAAAAAATGCCTTCTGATTTAGAAGGCATTCTTTTTTATTTAACTAATGGATTATTTACCCATTAAAGCATCTTGATATTTTTTACTTAAATCAGTAAGTTTTTGAGTTTGCTCTGGAGTTAATTTAGTTTGGTCAATTTTAGCAAAATCTTGAGCCATGTTAGCTATCTCCATTCCGATTTTTTGCATTTCAGCTTGGTCTTTTTTAGTAGCAGCATCAACGAACTTCTCCATAGAAGCGATGTAGTTATCCAATACAGCAGCATCACCTGTTGCAGCTGGAGCTGGAGTCTCTGCAGGAGTTTCAGCTGGTTGTTCAGTTACAGGAGCTTCTCCTTCTTTTGCAGTTTCTTTTTTCTCACCACAAGCAACAGCTAACATAGCAGCCATTCCTAACACCATAAAAGTGATTTTTTTCATAATTGTTTTTTTTATAAATTAGACATGATTTAGTTACGCTATTATTTCTTTGCATTGATTAATCGTAATCTGAAATGCTCATAACTAAATACATTGTAAAATTAACACAAATTAACCTTACATAAAACGTTTGCTTCACTAATTTATGATAATTATTTTTGATACAATAGATTGTTCTTATCACAAGTAATCCAAAAGTCTTGTAAACATTGGAAAACACACTATTTTTCACATAACAACCACAACTCGTTTTTTATTATTCAAATACCCAAATTCCACAAAAACAATAAAAAAATATTGCACTTAAGTAAAATCTCATAGGATTATATCTACTATTTGATAGATATAAACTAATTTTAAGCACTTAGAAAGTCCCAGTATAACTATTGGGGCTATTTTTTATTCAAACACACAGTAATTTATTCACTATGAACAGACGTGATCTATTAAAAATTTCAGGTACGTTGTTCGCAGGAAGTATCCTAACACAAGGATTTGCAGCAACAACAGCATTAGATTCAATAACAGACTTAGAATTATCAGGTTCTACTGATAATCCTCTATTATTACATTATAATGAAAATAGCTTAGGACTATCTCCTAAAGCAAAGAATGCTATTATTGACTCATTATCTAATGTTAATCGATATCCTGATAGCTATATTGAAGAGCTACAAAATACGGTAGCAAGTGAATTTAAAATGACTCCTAAACAAATTACACTTGGCATAGGATCTTCTGATGTGATTAGAGCCACAATTAATACCCTAGGGTATCAAGCTACTCAAAAGAAACAAAACATCCAATTAATAACTCCTGATCCATCATTCTTCTTAGCGGCTAGTCATGCAGAAGGAATGAATATATCTGTCATTAAAGTTCCTTTAGATGACGTATATTGTATGGATATCACAAAAATGAAAGAGATAGCAGATCGCTTTGATGGAGTATCTATATGTTACTTATGTAATCCTAATAATCCTACAGGTACACTTACCTCATCGACCACTATAGCTGATTGGGTAAAAGGGGCAGATCCCCAAAAGAATTTCTTTATGGTAGATGAGGCGTATGCTGAGTACATCACTGACCCCAATTTTATTAGTGGCACATCATTTATACGAGAAGGCAGAGATAATGTTATCGTACTACGCACATTCTCTAAGATATTTGCTATGGCAGGGATGCGTTTAGGATATGGTCTTTCTACAGAAAAGTTTGCAAAAGAGCTTTTACCTTTTATGGCAATACTCAATATTAGTACACCTACAGCTGTTGCAGGTACAGAATCAATAAAAGATAAATCCTTTATCCAACAAAGCAGAGGTATGAATTCTAATTCTTTAGCAATGACCACTCAAGTATTTGATGCCTTAGAAATTAAGTATTTACCTAGTCAAGGAAATTTCTTATTTCACCAAATCAAATGTGATCAAAAAACGTATATGGATGGAATGAAAAGTGAAGGCATCATTATAGGGCGCCCTTTTCCTCCCTTTATGGACTGGAGTAGAGTAACACTAGGTACTCCAGAAGAGATGAACCATTTCTTAGCTGTAATCAAAAAATTTAAAAAGAACGGATGGGTATAATCTCATTAAGAAATAAATAAACCATGTACAAAATAATTAGTGCCATAGCGATGTTAATCTGTACTACGTTAGTACACGCTCAATCTGACAAGCTAAAAATAAAACAACTCAATGATAATATGTATGTATACACTACTTATCAGGATTTTAAAGGAGTAACCTATTCGTGTAATTCGATGTACATTCTGACAGACGAAGGAGTTATTCTGATAGATACACCTTGGGATAAAGATCAGTACGAACCTCTAATCGAGTACATCAGAACTAATCATAACCAAGAGATTAAATGGGTAGTGACTACACACTTTCACGAAGATCGTTCAGGGGGATTAGGTTACTTTAATAGCACAGGTGCACAGACGTATACCTACTCATTAACAAACAAAATATTAAAAGAACGCAATGAACCTCAAGCTCAACATTCTTTTAATAAGGAAAAACAGTTTACCTTTGGCAATGAGAAGTTGACTGTATACTTCTTAGGAGAAGGACATTCACTGGATAACACAGTAGTCTGGTTCCCTAAAGAAGAAGTACTGTTCGGAGGGTGTCTGATTAAGAGTGCAGAAGCTACTACTATCGGTAATATAGCTGACGCCAATGTAAAAGCTTGGCCTAAGACTATCGAAGCAGTAAAGAGAAAGTTTAAGAATGCTAAAGTCATTATACCTGGACACGACGAATGGGATATGACAGGGCATATCGAGAATACTGAGCGTATATTATCAGAATACAATCAACTACATTCAACTAAAAACGATTAATTAATATAGTAAACCAATAAACTTTAGGATATTAACACTAAAATGCCAATGGCAGAGTTTCTAATCTTAAAGTCTTTTATTACTTTTGCACTATGGCAAAACAAGAGGATATTTTTAAGAACGTTATTTCGCACGCTAAAGAGTATGGTTATATTTTTCCATCTAGCGAAATATACGATGGTTTAAGCGCAGTATATGACTACGCTCAAAACGGTGTGGAGTTAAAGAGAAACATTCGCGAGTACTGGTGGAAATCTATGGTACAAATGCACGAAAATATTGTAGGAATTGATGCCTCAATTTTTATGCATCCTACTACTTGGAAAGCCTCTGGTCACGTAGACGCGTTTAATGACCCATTAATTGATAATAAAGACAGTAAGAAGAGATATAGAGCGGACGTTCTAATCGAAGATTACTGTGAAAAATTATACCAAAAGGCTCAAAAAGAAATCGAAAAAGCAAAGAAACGCTTTGGAGAATCTTTTGACGAAGAACAATTTGTAGCTACTAACCCACGTGTAGTAGAATATCTTGCGAAGAAAAAAGAGATCTTAGAGCGCATGGCTAAAGGTCTTGATACAGGAGATTTAGCAGATGTGAAGGCACTTATCGAAGAGCTAGAGATTGCTGACCCTGATACAGGATCTAAAAACTGGACTGAAGTACGTCAGTTTAACCTGATGTTTGGTACCAAACTAGGAGCTTCTGCTGACTCAGCTATGGACTTATACTTACGTCCTGAGACAGCACAAGGTATCTTCGTAAACTTCCTTAACGTACAGAAGACAGGTCGTATGAAGATTCCATTCGGTATCGCTCAGACTGGTAAAGCATTCCGTAACGAGATTGTTGCTCGTCAGTTTATCTTCCGTATGCGTGAGTTCGAACAGATGGAGATGCAATTCTTTGTGAAACCAGGTGAAGAGATGAAGTACTATGAGTACTGGAAATCTACTCGTCATAAGTGGCACTTATCATTAGGAATGGGAGCTGAGAACTACCGCTTCCACGACCACGAGAAGTTAGCACACTATGCTAATGCTGCTACTGATATCGAGTTTAACTTCCCATTTGGATTTAAAGAATTAGAAGGTATCCACTCACGTACAGACTTTGACCTTAAAGCACACGAGAAGTTCTCTGGTAAAAAGCTTCAGTTCTTTGATAACGAGACAAATACTTCTTATGTACCTTACGTAGTAGAAACTTCAGTAGGACTTGACCGTATGTTCTTGTCTATATTCTCTAAATCTTTAGTAGAAGAGACTTTAGAAGACGGTACTACACGTACAGTATTAAGATTACCATCAGTACTAGCTCCTACTAAGGCTGCTGTACTTCCTTTAGTAAAGAAAGATGGTCTTCCTGAGCTAGCTCAAGAGATAATCGAAGAACTTAAATGGGACTTTAATGTAGCATATGATGAGAAAGACGCAGTAGGTCGTCGTTACCGTCGTGCTGATGCATTAGGTACACCATTCTGTATCACTGTAGATCACCAGTCATTAGAAGATAAGACTGTGACTATTCGTCATCGCGACACTATGAAACAAGACCGTGTAGCAATTACTGACCTTAAGAGTATCATAGAAAATGAAGTATCTATGAGAAACTGGTTAAAGAAAATGTTGTAATCAATAGATTACTTTAAGATACAAAAGCTGTTCCAAGGGGAGCAGCTTTTTTTTGTGCTTTATATTATCCATTTCTATAAACACCCCTCTTCTAAATTATACCTCCTTCCAACTGCTAGGATAATGATCCCTATATGGTAGGCTAGTGATAGGCTTATTAATAGCACTTTTCAGCCGACCACATGCCTATCAACAGCCGACCATAAGCCGACCACCCAAAATTAGTTCGTAAAAAACGCAACTGTCAACTCATCTTATTTATTAGGTTTACAAAATTATCACTACCTTTAGTAATCTAGTAATCAGGTAATTTATAGTTTATTTACAAGAAAAAACCGTTCTTAATGTAGGTTAATCAATTAGAATAATACCTCACCTTAACTTTGTCCTATCAAAAATTACAAATATCAAGAATATGAAAAAGACAATAGTAACATTGATTGCAATAACACTTATAACTAGTGCATTTGCTCACACAACAGAAACAGAAACAATCCTACAAGACAAAGAAAAAAAAGAGCAAGGTTATCGAGCTAGTACAGCTAATAAAAAATTAAAGATTGTCAACTTACACGAATTAGAAGGTCAGGTGAAGGTTGAGATGGATAAAGGGGCATTCGGATATATCGTAGGAGGTTCTGAAGACCAAAATAATCTAAAGATTAATACTGAGAACTTCGATAAGAAGTACATCATGCCACGCGTGCTAAAAGGAATTAAACATGAGGACATAGACCTATCAACAAGTTTATTTGGAATTCCATTAAAGACACCTATTATACAAGCTCCTATGGCTGCTCAAGGGCTATCTCATGTAGATGGTGAAGTAGCTACAGCTAAAGGAATGATAGCAGCGGGATCTCTATTCTCACTGAGTACTTATGGCAACAAGACGATAGAAGAAGTAGCTGAGGGAATCGACGGAGCACCTTTCTTCTTTCAGTTATACATGAGTAAAAATGATGATTTTAATAAGTTTACACTTGAAAGAGCAAAAAAACACGGAGCTAAAGCTATCATCTTAACAGTAGATTCACCTGTAGGAGGATATAGAGAAGAAGACATCAAAACAGGATTCACATTTCCACTAGTGATGGGTAACTTAGAGTTATTTGCAGCCCAACAAACAGATGGAAATAAAACTGGAAAAGGAGCTGGTATAACAGAAATATATGCACAAGCTAAGCAAGACTTTAAACCATCTGATATCAAGTATGTAAAAGATATGACAGGATTACCTGTTATCATTAAGGGAATACAGTCACCTGAAGATGCTGAGATAGCAATTCAAGCAGGAGCAGATGCAATATGGGTATCTAATCATGGCGGTAGACAACTAGATGCAGGTCCATCTTCATTTGATGTACTTCCATTGGTAGCAAAAACAGTCAACAAACGCGTGCCTATTATCTTTGACAGTGGTGTTAGACGAGGATCTCATATCTTTAAAGCATTAGCTAGTGGAGCTGATATCGTAGCGATAGGTCGTCCTTTACTATATGCACTACACCTAGGAGGTAGTCAAGGGGTGACGTCTGTGATCGATCAGTTAAATAAGGAATTGACCATCAATATGTTCTTAGGAGGAGCTAAAAACATAAAAGAAATTCAAAATACGAAACTATACACAGATAAAGATTTTCAATTATAAAAAAACAGTTATCCTACTATTAAACAGAGGATTATGATTAATGAAAAACCACAATTACACAAGATAAAAATACTTCTTAATGTAGGTTAAGTGCTTAAAGCTAAATGTGGAACTAAATTTGTAATAAATAACAAAACAATTAAAATTATTATCATGAAAAAAATAGCATTATTATTCGTAGCAACATTATTCTCTGTTGCATCATTCGCCCAAACAAAATGGAATGTAGATAACTACCACTCATTTTTAAACTTCTCTGTGAAGCACTTAGGAATTTCTTTTGTAGATGGTCGTTTTGATAAATACGAGGGAACATTCGAAGGAACACCTGAAGACTTAACGAAAGGAACATTTAAATTCTCAGTAGATATGAACAGTGTGAACTCATCTATCGAGATGCGTGATAACCACTTAAAAACAAATGATTTCTTTAATACAGAGAAATTCCCTGCAATGACTTTTGAAAGTACTTCAATTAAAAAAACAGGTAAAGACCAATATAAATTAGAAGGTAACTTAACAATAAGAGATATCACTAAGAAAGTAACTTTTGATCTTACTTACGGTGGTTTATTAAAAGATGATGGCCAAGGTAATACTAAACTTGGATTCCAAGCAAGTACTACTATCAACCGTTTTGACTTTGGAGTAGCATACGATCCATCAGGACAAGCTATCGCTAAAGACGTTAAGATTAATGTAAACCTAGAGTTTAACAAGGCTAAATAATCCTTTCATAATTACTAAGAGTCTGTCTATTATTTACCCAAGAAGTATAAATAGACTCTTGATTTCCCAAATAGGCTTCACAGATAATGTGAGGCCTATTTTATCATATACCAAATGGATATAACATCAAAAACAGCACTCTGAATAGGAACAAAAAACTACTAAAATAAAATCAGATTATCCGAACGATAAAGGTTATAATGTTTAAATTTGATAGTATTAACATTATTACAAATAAAAATACTATGAAGAAGATTTTATTAAGTGCCTTTATCGGAGCTTTAATACTTACCTCGTGTGGAGAAAAAAACAAGGTCGAAGGTACAGATGGAGCAGCTGAAGGAACTACTTCTAAAGAGTTGGTTACCAAACCTAAACCACCTAAATCAGAAGGTCCCGTAAGAGTATTATTTGTAGGAAATAGCCATACGGAGTACTTCGCAAGTTTTCCTAAAATGTTAGAAGCTCTAGCAAAAGAAAATAATAAAGAGGTAGAAGTCAAATCCCTTTTAGAAATGGGAGTAAGCATTGATAAAATAATCTCAGCTAATAAAAAAGAGGCAGACAAATTATTTGGACGTACTGATAAAGATGGTAACTACTTTGACTATATAATCTTACAAGAAGCAACCCCTGTAGCAATCCAAGAGTTAGAAAAATATAAAACAAATACAAAGAACGTATATGATCAGGTGATCAAAAACAGTCCTGGCGTAGCAACTTATATCTATGGATTAACAGTGCCATTCGAGTACAATGGAGCCGACTATAAAGATTATCAACCACTATTAGTAGAGAATGGTGTAACAGTAGCAAAAGCATTGCCTAACACGGGATACTTAGACTTTTCTTCTGTATTAGGTGCTGCATATGAAGGGAAAGAAGATTATGTTGCGGTCAAAGATGGCAAAGATGTACTACGTCACACAGATTCCTCACGCCATATGCTTAATGATGCCGTATTCGTTAACTCTATCGTATTATACCAAACTCTTTTTGGAGAAACTCCTAAGATACCTCTTCAATTACCTTTAAGTACAAGTACAGGAGATAGTGATAATATTAAAATAATGGATGTAAAAGATGGTGTTAGTAATCCAGATGCACTATTAAAACTAGCTACCCGTTTTAAATAATATGATAATATAGAAGCTTATCTCAATGAGATAAGCTTTCTATATTTCGTTACTTTCTACTATCAAACGACGACAACAGTTATTTTTAGATTCACTACGCATACGATTTGCCACTTTAAACACATCAATTGGTTTATAGCCTTTAAACAAGTGTATAGCATTAAAAAATCGCAATAATTTAGCCGCAATACGTTCGCCAAAACGATCGGTTCCAGGTCTAATCAATAACCCCGGTCTAAGGATAATAGTGTTTTCGAAATGAAGATTAAGTATCGATCGCTCCAAAGTCCCTTTTAGTTTACTATAGAAAAAAGTACTTCTATCCGAAGCTCCTTTAGCTGATAGTAAGACAAAATTATCTACTCTATTAGCTTTAGCATACTGAGCAAACTGCATTACATAGTCATAGTCAATATGCCATTGATTCTTTTTGCTACCAGCTTGTTTTATTGTTGTACCAAGACAACTAAATGCTACATCACCTACAATCAAATGTTTCCATTGATCAATCTTATCAAAATCAACAATGTGCGAAATTAACTTAGGGTGATTTATCTCCCATCCTTTTCGAATAAAAATAACTACTTCGTGAAAATCATCGTCACAAAGTAATTGACGTACAAGTACTTTTCCAGTTGCTCCAGTACCTCCAATGACTAATGCTTTCATAATAAATTTCTTTGGTTCACTATAATAAACTTACCACTCTATATTAAGACAACAACTATTAAAAAAGTTACATTTAAAAATAATAAAAAAGTCTCCATAATGGAGACTTTCTATTTTATAATACACTTTAATTTTTAAATTGAATGCGGAGCAAGCATATGTTTAGGATCTAAAATCTCGTCTAACTTATCTTTAGTCAACAGATTGTGTTCTAAAACCAACTCATAAACACCTCTTCCAGATTCTAATGCTTCTTTAGCAATTTTAGTACTTGCTTTATACCCTATATATGGGTTTAAGGCTGTAACGATACCAATACTTCCAAGTACTAAGTCTTTATTGTGCTCTACATTAGCTTTAATACCAACTACACACTTCTCTACTAATGTCTGCATAGCATTCTCCATCCAAATCATAGACTCCATTAGTGTGTGAGCTAGTACAGGTTCCATTACATTTAATTGCAACTGAGCCGCTTCAGATGCCATTGTAATAGTCATATCATTACCAATCACTTTAAAACACACCTGATTAACTACTTCAGGAATAACAGGATTTACTTTTCCTGGCATAATAGAAGAACCTGGTTGCATAGGAGGTAGTTGTATTTCATTAAGTCCTGTACGCGGTCCTGAAGATAGTAATCTTAAGTCATTACATATCTTAGACAGTTTAATAGCAACTTTCTTTAGCACTCCTGAGTATGCCACAAATCCACTAGTATCTGATGTTGCTTCTACAAGATTTTCTGCAGACGTAACAGGTTGTTTCATTAATAACCCCAAATTCTTAGCGCATAAATCAGCATATCCAGGTACAGCATTTAAACCAGTACCTATAGCTGTAGCCCCCATATTAATCTCTAAGAATGCTTGGCTAGCTTGATTTAATGTAGCTATTTCTCTTTTTAAAGTAAAAGCAAATGCTCCAAACTCTTGACCTAAAGTCATAGGTACAGCATCTTGAAGTTGTGTACGTCCCATTTTAATAATGTCTTCGAACTCCTTAGCTTTTGCTTCAAAGCCTTTTACTAACAACTCTAACTTTTCTACTACCTTCTTATTCATCTCAAATACTGCTACCTTAAATGATGTTGGGTATGCGTCATTAGTAGATTGAGACAAATTAACGTGATCATTAGGAGAGCAATGTGCATAATCACCTTTCTCGAATCCTAGAATCTCTAAGGCTCTATTAGCGATAACCTCATTTGCGTTCATATTCACAGAAGTACCTGCACCTCCCTGTATCATATCTACAGGAAACTCAGCATGTAATTTACCATCTATAATCTCCTGACATACATCAGCAATTACCTTATATATTTTTTCGTCTAAAACGTTTAATTCAAAATTAGTCTTTGCTGCTGCCCATTTTACAATAGCTAATCCTTTTACAAACTCTGGATAATCAGACAACTTACTTGTCGATATATTGAAGTTATTAATAGCTCTTTGTGTTTGAACACCATAATAAGCTTGTTGTGGTATTTGTAATTCACCTAATAAATCACTTTCGACTCTGGTTGTTTTCATAATAATACAGTTTTTATATTTTTACTAATTTACAAAGTAATTTTAACTTAACACTTCTAAAATCAAGGATTATTCAAGAAACACACCTGATACATAATACCAATTCTCTCCTAATTTTTCGAACAAAGAATCTTCATAATGAACACAACTATTCCCATTCACATCATTATAGTACGCTTTAAATATCACCTGATAATCCTCAGTCTTAACCACTTCAAGTTGTATCCAGGTATTCTCTTTAGCCCAATTAGAAATAGCTTTTTTACTATGTAAATGTCTATTTCTAGGATGTGTAGTATCTACAATGTAAGTCGCATTACACAATGCATAAGCTGTATAGCGCGAACGCATTAATTCTTCAGCCGTATCAGGTTTTACCTGAAGTTTAATAAATGGTTCACAACAATCTTTAAACTCTTTCTTACTACAGCAGTAACAAAATTGTTTTGGATTCATTATTTTATTTTTTGCTTTAATTCTTCTACAATTTTTGCAAATTTACTCCAGTGAACAACTTCCTTATCCGTCTGAGCAAAATCAAGTCCTTCATTAATGCTTTCTTCAATCTTATCAATTGCATTTAAGGCTTCGCTTTTTTTGTTTTGTGCAACCAATACCATTAATTGCATAATCATTTGTTGTACTTCTTCTATTTTCATTTCAATACATTCATTTCCATACAAAGATATTTGTTATTAATCAGTAGAACACTTTCCTAATAACTAATTTTACATCTTAACTTTTACAATATCCCTTTATTCATTCAAAAAATCAAAGCCAGATGATAAAAGATATTTTAAACCTGCTATTTCCAAATAGTTGTCTTGGGTGTAATACTTTATTACTTCGAAATGAGAATACAATATGTTTACTTTGTAGAGATTCTCTCCCTTTTACACAAGAGCACAACATACCAGAAAATGCTTCAATGAATAAGTTCTATGGAAAAATCCTTGTAGAGCATGTTGCTTGTTTAATGTTTTATTCTAAAGGAGGTATTGTACAACAGCTTATTCATAATATGAAATATAAAAATCATCCTAAAATAAGTTATTTCTTAGGACAAATATATGCTGCGCAGTTAGCTCAGACAGACCGTCTTAAGGATGTTACAACTATCATTCCTGTACCATTGCATAGAAGCAAATTACGTTCTAGAGGTTACAACCAAGTAGATGGCTTTGCAAAGGCAATAAGCGAGCGTTTTAACATAGGTATTAATAAGAAACTATTGATAAAAACACTTCAAACTTCTTCTCAAACAACGAAATCAAGATTTCAACGAAAATACCATAAGAAAGAGATATTTGATATCAATATTTCCCAACTTGAATATGATACAAACCATTTTCTACTACTTGATGACATCTTAACCACAGGAAATACTTTAGAAGCATGTTGTAAAAAGCTACTCCAAATACCAAATACAAAAATCACTATTTTATGTTTAGCTCGAAGCATTTAAGAAGTTTTAATAATTGATATTTTCTAACTAAAAAATATAGTTGTTAATTTGTCCTTTAAATTAAAATTATGTCTAAGTTTCGTATTTACTTCATTGTTTGCTTTACGATATTTTGTTTTATAACATTTTCAAACTGTGCAAAAAGAGGCTTTATCTCTGGTGGAGATAAGGACACTATACCTCCAGTGGTATTAGGTAGCTCCCCTAAGAACTTATCTACACACTTTGATAAAAAGCAAATTACTATAAATTTTGACGAATATGTTAAGATTAAAAACGTAAATCAGAACTTAATAATCTCTCCTCCTATGGAGAAAATGCCTGAAGTATTGCCTATGGGGAATGCTAGAAAGACAGTTACGATTAATCTTATTGACTCTCTTAAACCTAATACCACATACAGTTTTAACTTTGGTGATGCCATCACAGATAATAATGAAGGAAATGTTCTTAAGCAATTTAAATACATCTTCTCTACTGGAGATTATATTGATTCATTAAAAGTAGGTGGAACTATTAAATCTGCTAATCAACTTAAAGCTGATAATTTCGTTAATGTAATGCTGTATCAAGCAGAGAACTTTAATGATTCTACTATCTATAAACAGAAGCCTCTCTATGTTACAAATACATTAGATAGTCTGACGACGTTCTCAATTGAGAATGTAAAAGCGGGTAAATATTATCTAGTAGCATTAAAAGATAAAAATAACAACTTTATGTTTAATGCAGTAGAAGACAAAATAGCCTTTATTAAAGAGCCTATTGAACTTCCTACTGACCAAACATTTGATCTGACATTATTTAAATCGGATGAAAACTTTATAGCGTCAAGACCTGCTCAGATTACACAAAACAAATGGTACTTACCTTATACAGGTAATCCTAAAGGAGCCAAAATAGAAGTAAAAAAAGATGGGATATTACTTCCTAGTACTTATACATATCTTCCTGAAAAGGATAGTTTACAAGTTTGGTTCCCTAAGATAGAAGCAGATTCATTACACTTTACAGCAACAAAAGGAGATTTTACAAAAACCTTTACTGTAAAGCCACGTCCAAAAATGAAAGAAATAGATTCTTTATCAGTTAATGGTAAATCTGGAACATTAGATTTCATTTCTGATCTATTAATAGAAACGACTACACCTGTAAAAGAAATCAACAAAAACCTTATCACGATATTCAACAAAGATTCAGTAGCAGTCCCTTTTGAATTAGATAATAAGATGGAAGATCAAAAGCTTTATTTAAAATTCAAGAAAGAAGAACTTAATGAATACAAAGTGACACTATGGCCTGGTGCTATACAAGACTTTTTTGGAAAAGCAAATGACACAATCATTCTAAAAAATAAAACTTCTGCCTATACAGACTATGGTAATCTAACAATCACTCTAAATGGGATAAAACGATTTCCTGTTATAATAGAATTACTAGACGAGAAAGAAAAGGTCGTAGTAAGTCAATACAGTGATAAATCGAATATCTTCGAATTTACTGTTTTACCTCCTAGACAATATTACATACGTGTGATCTATGATGACAATAAAAATGGTAAATGGGATACTGGTTACTATTGGGATAAAAAACAGCCAGAAGAAACAATCTACTTTCCAGAAAAAATAGATGTCCGTGCTAATTGGGATATTAAAGAACAAATAAATCTATAGATAAAAGCCTCAAACTTACATTTGAGGCTTTTCTTATTTATTCTATTTTTAGTATAAAAGCATCGGCATCCCTAAGCACCCCAAAACTCTTTCTAATCTTATCTTGCTTTTGTTTATCCAGTGATACATAAGCTATTTGTTCTCCTTCCATTGGATCAACAAGGTATTTACCAAGCATATCAATCGCTTGTGAATGCCCTGAATATACATTTTCATTTTCATCAGTACCGCATCTGTTGACTGCCACGAGATAACTCATATTCTCAATAGCGCGTGCTTTCAATAAAGAATCCCAAGCATAAATACGCTGATCCGGCCAACTAGCAACATATATCAATAAGTCATAAGCCTCAGCATAATTGCGACTAAAAACTGGGAATCTTAAATCATAACATACTAATGGACAAATATTCCATCCTCTATAATTAACTATCAGTCGCTTATCTCCAGCTTTATATACCTTTTCTTCTCCTGCTAATGAAAACAAATGCCTTTTATCGTAGGTACTAATATCTCCTTTATCAGAAATAAAAAACAAACGGTTATAATAAGCTCCCCCCTCTTTAATCACAATACTCCCTATTAAAGCAAATGCTTGCTTTTCACAGACTTTCTGTAACTCTGCTATAAATCTATCTTCCATCGTTATATAAACTCGATCAGGACTCATAGTAAAGCCTGAGACAAACATCTCTGGCAGGATTACTAAATCCGTTCCATCGTCTATACTACCTAATTGTTTTAAGAAATATACTTTATTTTGTTCAATATTCTCCCATGCCATCGGAGACTGTAACATTGCTACTTTCATAAGAATACTAGATTATACTTCAAAAGTAAGCATTATTACCTGTATTATATCTAGTCTATCGGTTTTCCACAACATGGACATTTCTCTAAAGAATCTTTTTCTTTTACTTCTTGAGTAGAAAGGGCTCTCTTTTCCTTACGTTCGTCCAATACTTCTGTAAATCCTGAAGATATAATACCCGTAGGCAAGGCAAAGAAACCAATTCCTATTACAGCCAAAATACCTCCTATAACTTTACCAAGTACCGTAATAGGGTATATATCTCCATACCCTACAGTACAGATAGTGATAACAGACCACCACATAGAATCAGGTATACTAGAAAAAGCTTCTGGTTGATATGAATTCTCTGCATAATAAATAGCAGTAGAAGCTATTAGCAAAAGGAATACTAACATGAAAGCTGCTATAGCTAATTCGCTTGCCTTGCGTTTAAATACATTAACGACAAGAGCTAATGCAGAAACATATCTAGTAATCTTAAACACTCTCAATAACCTAAATACTCGCATCAATCTCAAAATACGTAAATCCACATGTACGAATACCAAATAAAACGGCAATATTGCACATAAATCAATAAGTTGCATCGAGGTAAAAGCATACTTTATCCTTCCCATCAAAGGTTTATTAAAACGCTCATCACATGTAATAGACCACATGCGCAATAGATATTCTATAGAAAAGAAAACGACAGAAAACAGATTAAAATTGATAAAGAATCTTGCATACTCTTCCTTAATCTCAGGGATAGATTCAAATATTAAAGAAACAGCATTAAATAAAATTAAAATGATAATGACTCCTTGTACAATCTTACTTCCTAAAGTAATGGAATCATTATTTAACAAGTCATATACTTTATATTTTATAGTTTTCTTATTCATGAGAGTATTAATTATATAACTGAAAACAAGGATGTAAAATTAAAGAATCAAACGCTCTCCTTATTCAAATAAAAACATAAAAAAAGCAGATATATTTCTATATCTGCTTTTTCATTTATTTCAAGAAAAACTATTATTTAAAACTTGCTTTTAAATATTCTCTATTCATACGAGCGATGTTCTCTAAAGAAATTCCCTTAGGACATTCTACCTCACATGCTCCTGTATTAGTACAGTTACCAAAACCTAAAGCATCCATTTCATTAACCATATTTAATACACGGTCAGCAGCCTCAACTTTACCTTGTGGTAACAAAGCAAATTGAGAAACCTTAGCTGATACGAATAACATAGCAGACGAGTTTTTACATGTAGCTACACAAGCACCACATCCAATACAAGTAGCTGCGTCAAAAGCACGGTCAGCATCATGTTTAGGAATTGGAATAGCATTAGCATCCTGTGTATTACCTGAAGTATTTACAGAGATGAAACCACCTGCATGTTGAATTTTATCAAAAGCAGTACGGTCAACTACTAAGTCTTTAATTACAGGGAAAGCTTTAGCTCTAAAAGGCTCAATATAGATAGTATCACCATCTTTAAACTTTCTCATGTGCAACTGACAAGTAGTAATACCTCTATCTGGTCCGTGAGCTTCTCCATTAATGAATAAAGAACACATACCACAGATACCCTCACGACAGTCATGATCGAAAGCTACAGGATCATCACCTTTCTCGATTAGCTCGTTGTTTAATACATCAAGCATTTCTAAGAAAGACATATCAGGAGAAACATTGCCGATTTTATAATCAACCATTTTCCCTTGTTCTTTAGCGTTTGATTGACGCCATATTTTAAGTGTAAGATTCATTTGTATCGAATTTTTACAAAAAGGTTAGGTCCGAAGACCTAAGCCTCAATATTATTTATAACTACGAGTTACCAATTTAATGTTTTCATAAACTAAGTCTTCTTTGTGAAGCACTGCATCGCTAGGGTTACCTTTGTATTCCCAAGCAGCCACGTAAGCGAAGTTTTCATCATCACGTCTTGCTTCTCCATCCTCAGTTTGGTGTTCTTCACGGAAGTGTCCTCCACAAGATTCTTCACGGTGTAAAGCATCTTTAGCGAATAATTCACCTAGTTCCAAGTAATCAGCTACTCTTAACGCTTTCTCTAACTCTTGGTTAAAGCTTTCGTTAGTACCAGATACTTTCACATCTTTATAGAACTCTTCTCTTAACTGAGCGATTTCAGCCATCGCTTCAGTTAATCCTTTAGCGTTACGAGCCATACCTACTTTATCCCACATGATTTTACCAAGCTTCTTGTGGAAGAAGTCAACAGAGTGAGTTCCGTTATTGTTAAGTAAGTGTCCGATAATATCACGAACATTTTTCTCAGCAGCTTCGAACTCAGGTAAATCAGTTGGGATAGTACCTGTACGGATATCATCCGCTAAGTAGTTACCAATAGTATAAGGTAATACGAAATATCCATCAGCTAAACCTTGCATTAATGCAGAAGCTCCTAGACGGTTAGCACCGTGATCAGAGAAGTTAGCTTCACCTAAGATATAACATCCTTCGATAGTAGACATTAAGTTATAATCCACCCATAATCCACCCATAGTATAGTGAACAGCTGGGTAAATCATCATAGGAGTTGTATATGGATCCTCATCAACGATTTTCTCATACATTTGGAATAAATTACCATACTTATTCTCTACAACATCTCTACCTAATTTATAAACTAGCTTAGCATCGTTCTCATCTAAATGGTGAATACGAGCTTGTTCTTTACCGTAACGGTCTATAGCAGAAGCAAAGTCTAAGTATACAGCTTCACCTGTAGCATTAACACCGTATCCAGCATCACATCTTTCTTTAGCAGCACGAGACGCAACGTCACGAGGTACTAAGTTACCGAATGATGGATATCTTCTTTCTAAGTAGTAATCTCTATTTTCTTCAGCGATTTGAGTTGGTTTTAATCTACCTTCTCTAATTGCTATTGCATCCTCCATTTTTGCAGGAACCCAAATACGTCCATCATTACGCAATGATTCAGACATCAAAGTAAGTTTTGATTGGTGATCACCAGTAACAGGAATACAAGTTGGGTGAATTTGTGTATAACAAGGGTTAGCAAAGAATGCTCCACGTTTATGTGCTTTCCAAGCAGCAGTAACGTTAGAACCCATTGCATTTGTTGATAAGAAGAATACGTTACCGTATCCACCTGTACAAATAACTACAGCGTGAGCAGAATGACGCTCTATCTCACCATTGATTAAGTTACGAGCAATAATACCTCTTGCTTTCCCATCCACTTTAACGATGTCTAACATCTCATGACGGTTATACATTTGGATTTTACCACGACCGATTTGACGGTTCATAGCAGAATATGCCCCTAATAATAACTGTTGTCCAGTTTGTCCTTTAGCGTAGAAAGTACGAGATACTTGTACCCCTCCAAAAGAACGGTTATCTAAAAGACCTCCATACTCACGTGCAAAAGGTACACCTTGAGCAACACATTGGTCAATAATATTTTCTGATACTTCAGCTAAACGGTAAACGTTAGCCTCACGTGCACGGTAATCCCCTCCTTTTACAGTATCATAGAATAATCTGTAAACAGAGTCACCATCACCTTGGTAGTTCTTAGATGCGTTAATCCCCCCTTGAGCAGCGATAGAGTGCGCACGACGAGGTGAATCTTGGTAACAAAAAGCTTTTACGTTATATCCTAACTCAGCTAATGTAGCAGCAGCAGAACCACCAGCTAATCCAGTACCAACAACGATAACATCAATGTTACGTTTATTAGCTGGGTTAACTAATTTAATATGATTTTTATAATCAGACCATTTTTTATCAAGTGGTCCATTAGGTATTTTAGAATCTAATTTCATGATAAATTTCTTTAGGACTATTTAATAAAATGAATATAAACAGGAATAATAGCAAATAACGCTGGTATAACATAAGCGATTAAAAAGCTAAGCCCTTTGATACATCCTTTATACTTAGGATTATTAACCCCTAAAGATTGGAATGCACTACCAAATCCATGAGATAAGTGGAACCCTAATACTACCATAGCTAATACATAAGCTATCGTTGCAATTAATCCAGTGCTTTTATTTTTAAAGAACTCAACAGTAATTTTGTGTAAGTCTTTGTATCCATCAGCAATTTTTAAATCAGTACCTGGTTGGAAAAACTGTGTCCCTTTTATTTCTAACTGCCCCATTTCAACAGCTGTTACTGGAATAGCTTGTTGTTGTACTGTTTTATAAATCATCACAGGTTCTTGACCTTCCACTTTAACTTCTACCGTTTGTAATGGCATTTCAGCAAAATGCATCTTAGCCCAGAAGTTAGCCATGTGAGTCACGATGAATACTAATAACAATGTACCTAAGATAGCCATGTTTCTAGATGAAAACGAGCTATTAGCAGCCGCATTGTTTTTTGCATATCCGATTGGACGTGCTTTCTTGTTTTGGATTGTTAATACGATACCATCAATCGCGTGAAAAAGGATTGAGATATACGTAACATAAGATAATACTTTTACTGCTGGATTAGTAGTCATAAATAACGCATACTCGTTGAATGCAGAGGCGTCACCAAAAATCAATTGAAGGTTTCCCGCCAAGTGACCTACTAAAAACAAGCATAAAAATAACCCTGTAAGAGCCATCCAATATTTTTTCGCTAAGGATGACTTTAAAAGTGCAGATTTTGCCATAATGTAATTTTAATTGTTTTTCTTGAAAAAATCTCTCAAAAATACACCATCTTAACGTTATTCACAAAGCAAACTCTTCTATTTATACTCAGTACAAACAAAGAATTACACAATCAAAAAGACTCAAAACAACCCTATCAAAAAAATAATTAAGACATTAAAGTGTTTTATACACGTTTATGTTAAAAAGACTTTAAAATATTCGCATCTATAACAATAATAAAGTTAGCTAAACCTAAATTATCATTTTCGAAATTACCTGTATTATCACTTTCTACCATTGTAATAGTGCTAATTTTAAGGGTAGGATTATATTTATTAACATACCAAACTATACCTTCAAAATTATTACTGTGATATGAACCATTAAAATGAAGGAATAGTTGAGGAGCTTTAAAGTTATTAACTATAAAGTGTCCCATAGTAGCATCTTTTATTGCTTGCGCTTTAGGCAAATTATCATCCTTGTGATCTTCAAACATGTCTAACATCTTTTTATAGCCAGGTAAATTCCCATCATAAGGAAATGGCAGTGGAGCGATCCAATCCTTTTCTTCTACACTTAGCGAATCAAGTGCCTCGGTTCCTTTTTTAAATAATAAACTAGCATAACGTCTAGGAACATTCGTTGCTATAAATTCGCGTTTATTCGTTTTGGCGTATTCTACTAAAGGCTTGTAATCCGTTTTGTAATTATTCCAAAGTCTAACTTCTTTACCAAACGCCTCCTCATCAATCACACCCTGTACATAATCTTTTAATCCCTTTTGATTATCTGCCTCAAACATCTCAGCCCCAAGCATTAACTCTCTTTTTTCTCCTAACGATTGAGTTACTTGCAATTGTAACCAATGTCCTAATGAATTATTGTGAAACTCACCAAAGAGAACCACATCATTCTTAGTCAGTTCTTTTATCATTTTTTCATAAGTTACTTTCTTTCCTTTACTTGTATAGATTTGATAAGGAACACCGGACTGACTATAAGACATTGTACAAAAAAGGACAAATACAGCTATAATATTTTTCATCGTATATAAATTTGAATGACAAAGATATACTTTTAGTTTATTTAGATTTAGTTTAGATAAACTATTCTATATAGTAAACCACCAATAATAGAGATCTAACCCAATAGTCAAATACATTTACCATTTTTTAATCCAAGAAAACAGTCAAAAACAAGATCCCTATCTCACTTAACAAAAATGATCCACTTAAGTATTAAAAAAGATTAATACAGTATTCTTCTACTTACTAGGCCAAATAAATTTCAAAGGTTTTTTTCATAAATCACTATAATTTACTTTTATTACTCTATTTGGTATTCCAACAAGGTGCTTTTATTCCAAATATCCTTCATTTTACTATTTTACCTAAAGTCAAAAGCATTTTTTTATTTTTTTTTTAAACACACAATGTACTATAAAACAAACCATTATAAAAACAAAACAATAACACTTCAAATCTTAGACTTCCTTTAATCCTAGGACATTTATAGGACTATAGCGGGGAAAAGATGCGATTTGCCCAACAATACACCTTTTATTCTTCTTTTAATGTTCCTCTACTAGCCCTAAAACTCATATCCCGCTTTAAATAGTTAATAATAGAATCATACAAAGAAATATTTCAACTACAAAAAACAGTTAAGTAGATTAATATAGAAATCACATGCCCATACCACTTTTGAATGTTAAAAGCTTGCAACCATTGAACGTATATTTTAAATTTGTAGGAAATTCAAATGATGGGAGTTACAAAGATTCTTTATAGGAATACCAATTTATCATACTACGACAAAGGAAAAGGAAATACATTAGTATTCTTACATGGCTTTTTAGAAGACAGCAAAATGTGGGAATACTATCTCAATCATTTTTCTCAAAAAAACAGAGTAATAGCTATTGACTTATTAGGGCATGGGGATTCTGGCTGTATTGGATATGTACACAGTATGGAAGATATGGCTGATTCCGTATTCGCTATAATCACTTCTTTAAACTTAAAGAAAGTAACTCTTATTGGTCATTCAATGGGCGGGTATGTATCATTAGCCTTTGGTGAATTATATCCAGATTATGTCAAGAAAATAGTTCTAATATCATCTTCCACTAGAGCTGACAGCGTAGAGAGAAAGATAAACAGAGATAGAGCTATAGATGTTATTAAAAAAAATAGTGACTTATTTGTAGCAATGGCTATAAATAATACGTTCCTTGAAGATGCCAAAATCACTCATGCAAAAGAAGTAGAACAACACTTAGAGACAGCTTTAAAAACTTCAAAACAAGGAATACTTGCAGCTGTAGAGGGTATGAAATCCCGAAACGATAGAGAAATCCTATTACACTTCGCTCCATATCCTATAAAAATGATATTAGGAACCTTAGATCCAGTAATTTCGCTTGATGATATCAACAAAGAAATTGATAACACTGAAACAGAACTCATACTGATTAATAGCGGACATCTACCACAGATAGAGGCTAAAGAAGAATTACTAGAAGCTTTAAAAATATGTTTAAAATAATCAAGAGGAAAGTAATACTTTCCTCTTGATTTATAATTCTTTCTCTATAAAATCAACTTCTGGATTTAATATTTCCAGAAGTAAAGTAACTAATTCCTCCTTAAATAAGGATAAAGTATCTTGTGTTATCTCATGGTTAACTTCATTCTTACCTTCCTTAACCCCAAAAAACAAGAAACCTTCTTTCCTATTCTTAAAAGAATAAATCCCAGCTTCAACAGATTGAGCAGGATTATCTTTGGTATACATTAAAGCATAACACAAAAGCTGAATAATTTTATCGTTCTTTAAATCTAGCGTAAAGCCTTCCCACGTGCTTAGTTTTACGTTATTAGCCTCTACTTTTCCACTCTTATAATCAATAACTCTAATTACTCCATTTCGTTCTTCTATTCTGTCTACAAAACCAAATAAATTAACTGAATATGGCAACCTAGTATCTTCTAAAGTATACGTAAGCTCAGTCTCTAGCTCCAATAGAAGAATGTGATCTCCTGCATTTAACTTTTCTAACTCACCCTCAAGAAAATGATATACATTTCGCTTTGCTACTTCGAAAGCTAATAGATTCTTTCCAATTTTCTCCTTATCACTATTATATACCTCCTCAAATTGCTTCTGCACTTCTACATCAGCTTTAGATTGTATAGTTTTAATAATATCCACAGTAAGTATTGCACCTTTAAATGGTTTATATAAGTTTTCTAATGAATTATGTATAATAGTTCCAAGCGTATTCAGAGCAACGCTCTCTTCTACTTCTTCCACTTCTCTAATACGCAAAACTCGTTGTAGATAAAACTGTATGGGATTTCTTAAATAATTAGACAAAGCAGACGGAGAAAACCCCTTACTTATAGAAATATTCTTCAACTCCTGTTGTAATAAATCGGACTTTGAGACTTGTATAAGTTCATTCGCTTTTTCAGGTAAATCCGCAGAATATGTAATATACTCAACATTATGTGCATCTAACTTCTCAACATCTAACTGAGTAAGGAATCGACTTCTTTCTCCTGCATCCATCCCTTCTGATTGGGAGTTATACAACAAATAAATATTCTTAGCTCTTAACAATAAATGATAGAAGTGATAACTATATATCGCATCCTTTTCTTTATAAGTAGGCAAACCAATCTCTCGTTTAACATCATAAGGAATAAAAGAGTTGACAGACTTACCTGCAGGAAACTTTCCTTCATTTACAGAAGTTACGATAACAGTGTCAAAATCCAGAACTCTACTTTCTAAAACTCCCATTATCTGTAACCCTTCCAAAGGCTCCCCTTCAAAAGAAACTTCAGACATATCCATTATTTGCTTAAACAAGGAATATAAAGTATCATAACTACTTATAAAATCATATCGCTGACAATAAGATATAAGTCTATTTAACATTTGATAAGATGAATATAGAAAGGTCTTAGTAATACGCTCACTATGTACTTCATCATTTAGATTCTCTTTAACTAGCAAGATCACCTTAATAAGGTTCTTCAAGACATCCACTGAATTAAGTTCCTTCCAACTATCAAATACTAAAGCACGAACAGGATAATTAGAATTCTCTATCCAATCCGAGAAACGATGCAAGCCAAAGAAACTCAGATTGCGGTCATTAATCTCCTTGATAACTAACTCCGAGTGAAGAATATCAGATAAAACAGGGTTAGTCAAAACATCCAGAACTTCTTTATAATATACTGTATATTGTTTTCCAGAGCGTCGTATAGCACCTAAGTGCATCTTAAAGATCTTATTTAATAAAATCTGAACAGGGTTACTCTTCCCGCTATACCCCATAGTTATGTTTAAACTAGGAACAGACGATGGTAAACTATGTAAAACTGGTAACAGCAAATTTTCTTCACCTAAGACAACAGCAACTTTATCAAAGTGAAATGTCTCATTACCTAAAGCTTCTATTATTTGCCCAGTTATCTTAGCTTGCCCTACACTCTTAGGTGTCTGGATTACTTGTATATTTTTAGTCTTTCCAAACTCATCAACTATCCAATCAAATGAATTGTAATGATAATGATTCCAATTCTTCTTTATTCTACGCAAAAACAAACCTGCATCGTGATAAGGATCTTCAATAAAGTGCTTATCAATATCCCAGAATACCTTTCCTCTTTTCTCTAGTAGAAAATGTTGTATAATAACTTCTTCCGCTGCATTCAAGGCATTAAAACCAGCAAAATAATATATCTTATCACTTTCTTTTAGATATTCTTTGTGCAACTTCACTGCTTCTCTATAGATCATTCCTTGATATCCTATAGATTCACTTAAGAGTACTTCATAAAACTTATGGTAATAAATAGGAATTTGCTCCCAAAAAGCAAGATAATTAGTAATAATATCCGTTCTTTTCTCTAGATCAAGAGACCAGTGTTTTAGATCTTCAATATTCTTCAGATACGAGAAAACATAGTTTGGATCCAACAAATATCTATCGACTTCATTAAAGTCACCAAGTAACATATTTGCCCAACTAGAAAAACGATCAAAGTCTTGTGCACTACTTTGTTCAATTTCTTGATAGACCACATAGAATTTAAACAGTAGCTCAATAGAGTCAATCCCTCTAATATTAGAAACCTGTTGAATGAAATCTTCAATATTAATTATCTCCGGAGCAAAAACACTTGTTCTATAATATTTTTTCAGATTTTCTAATAAAAATACTTTCGCCCTTTTATTAGGTAGAACAATAACTAAATTCTCCATTGTATCAGGAAAATCAGCACTAATTTGTGCACTCAATCTATCTAAAAATGTATTCGATTCCATATAAATAAAGGTACAAAAAAAACGCTCCGATTACTCGAAGCGTTTTCTATAGTATTAAGTTTTAACTCAATTATTTAGCTAATTGAATCTCAACACGTCTGTTTAACTCACGTCCTTTAACTGTTTTGTTAGAAGCGATTGGATCAGCTGATCCGTACCCTTTAGAAGTTAATCTAGAAGAGTCGATTCCTTTTTCAATTAAATAAACTTTTACAGCATTCGCTCTGTTGTCAGATAATGGTAAGTTAATTTTGTTAGAACCTGTGCTGTCAGTATATCCAGCGATGTGGAATTGTGCAGTTGGGTATTCTTTCATAATTTTAACCATGTTATCTAAAACAGCATAAGAACCGTCTTGGAAAGTATATTTTCCAGTGTGGAATAATAAAGTTTTTCCGTAATCATTAAGCTGTTTTACTTGTTCAGCTTTGATTTCTTTAACTTCAGGACATCCATTGTTAGTAGCTGGACCAGGTACATCTGGACATTTGTCTAAATGATCAGGCACTCCGTCTCCATCTCTATCTGGCCATGGACAACCTTTATTTTCTTTAGGACCAGGAACTTCAGGACATTCGTCTTTGTTATCTGGCACTCCGTCTCCGTCAGTATCAGGACAACCATTGAACTCAGCTAAACCAGGTACATCAATACACTCGTCTTTATCATCTGGAATACCGTCTCCGTCTGTATCAGGACATCCATTAAATTCTGGTAAACCAGGTATATCTGGACAGTTATCTTTATCATCTGGAATACCGTCTCCATCTGTATCAGGACATCCATTAAATTCAGCTAAACCAGGTACTTCTGGACATTCGTCATACTTATCTAATACTCCATCTCCATCAGTATCTTTTCCACCAAATTGGAAACGAATACCTGCGAAATGTTGAATATGTGAAGCAACTCCTAAATCTGGTGTTCTAGAATCAGAGAATGAATGCTTATAAGTAGATTGCACAGTTAAAGCTACGTTTTTAGTAAACCAGAAGTTTAATCCTGCTCCACCGTTAACAGTACCTTGACTTGCATCACCCATAAAAGTATAACCTCCACCAACTAAGATGAATGGATCAACTACTTTAGATTTTAATAATTCTTTAAAGCTATATTTAACTTCTGCGTCGATTCCGTAGTAAGTCAAATCACCTGGATTGTATTTTTCATACCCTTCAGCTTCTGATTTGATAAATTTGTCAATTTTATTAACTGACCCTACTAAACCAAGAGAAAATCCATCACCTAAGTATCTCGCTACATTTAAGTAAGATACTGAAGGTAAGATATTCCAATCACTTGTGTTAAAATAACCTCCCATTCTGTTAGAGAAGTTACTAGTTGTACTAACTTTTGTATTAACAGCGTTAGCTCCAACTGTTACTGCCCAAGGATGGTCAGCATCTTGCGCGTGAGCTGATAGCCCTGCACAAAGTACTGCTGCTGCAAATAATTTGTTGAAATGTTTCATAACTTTTATTTTTACTTTACCGTAATAATCTAGCAAAAGTACAATTCTCAAACTATATTTACAAAAAATTTCGTTAAGAATAGCTCTTTTTATTGAAAATAACTTTTATATTAGATAACCTTTAACTCTTTTCCAACCTCAGTAAATGCAGCTATAGTTTTATCTAAATGCTCTTGTGTATGAGCTGCTGATAACTGAACTCGTATTCTCGCTTTATCCTGAGGAACAACTGGATAGAAGAAACCTGTAACATAAACTCCTTTTTCTAGAAGTCTATCCGCCATAACTTGAGATAGCTTAGCATCATATAACATTACTGGAACGATAGCAGAATCACCATCTATAATGTCAAATCCAGCTTTTTTCATACCTGCTTTAAAATAATTAGTATTCCACTCTAACTTATCTCTTAAAGATGTATCATTCTGTAATAATTCAAATACTTTAATAGACGCCCCTACAATCATCGGTGCTAATGAATTAGAAAACAAATAAGGTCTAGAACGCTGTCTTAACAGTTCAATAATCTCTTTTTTACCTGTTGTATATCCCCCCATAGCTCCACCTAAAGCTTTTCCTAATGTACCTGTGATGATATCCACACGTCCCATTACGTTTTTAGCTTCTAAAGTACCTTTACCAGTTGCACCTATAAATCCAGCAGCGTGACACTCATCTACCATGACCAACGCATCATACTTATCTGCTAAATCACAAATTTTATCTAATGGCGCTACTAAACCGTCCATAGAGAATACCCCATCTGTAACGATAATCTTAAAGCGATGCCCTGCTTCATTAGCTTTAATCAACTGATCTTCTAAATCTGCCATATTGTTATTCTCATAACGGTAACGAGCAGCTTTACATAATCTCACACCATCAATAATTGAAGCGTGATTTAAACTATCTGAAATAATAGCATCCTCTCCTCCTAATAAAGGTTCGAACACTCCTCCATTTGCATCAAATGCTGCTGCATAAAGAATAGTATCTTCTGTCCCATAGAACTCAGCAATAGTAGCCTCTAGTTGCTTGTGAATATCTTGAGTCCCACAAATAAAACGAACAGAAGACATACCAAAACCATGAGTATCTAAGGCTTCTTTTGCTGCCTTGATTACTTCTGGATGAGAAGATAGCCCCAAGTAATTATTTGCACAAAAGTTTAAAACTTTATCTCCTGTTGACACAGTAATTTCTGCTCCCTGCGGAGAAGTAATAATTCTCTCTTTTTTAAAAAGTCCATTATCTTCTATTGACTTTAATTCATTTTGAAGATGCTCTTTAATCTTTCCGTACATATTATATCTTTTTTACTTTAAACAATTTATATACTATTCTACAAATGTATCATATTTAAGTTCTCTCCTGTATAAAGCAAGACCATTTTAACGACTTCATAACCCATTTCTTCTAGTGATTTACCATAAGACTTAACCTGTTCTTTATATTTCTCTTCTTCTTTACCAGTCTTATAATCCAATATATAAGCTTGCTTACCTCGAATAACAACCCTATCTGGTATCGTATTCCGTTGATATGGACCAATAATTACTCGTTCATTAAAAACTTTATTATCTATTCTAAAGAAAATTTCTAAATCAGGATGCTCTATTATCTTAGAAATCACATCTCTAAAATCTTCTTTAACATCCTCTTGTATCAAGCCCTTTTCTAATCCTTCCTTTACTACAGCATCTAAATCCCGATAATCAGTAATAAAAGACATTAATTCATGAACCAAGTTACCATATTCTATAGCTTTTTGGTTATTAGAGTCCCACATTAAAGCTTCTCTCTGTGCTATTTTAATTGCCTCAAAATCTAAACCTGAGCGTACTGGTAGAATCATCTTATTTAATTCTCCTTCACGAATTTCTTCTTTTCGTGACACGCGCTCTTTAACACCAAAATCATATGATAAATCTATATCATTATACACACCCTCAGTCACCAAAAAGTCTAAGAAAAACTTAGATAGATTGTCTTGAAAATCACCTTTAGCATTAATGTTCTTATAACTAATAACATATAATTGCTCTTCCGCTCTTGTTAGTGCAACATATAACACATTGACATTGTCTAGTAAAGTCTCCTGCTTCTTACTTTCATAAAGTTTTTGTGCAAACTCTCCATACTCTGTCACTTCTTTTTTGGAATCAACTAAGGCTTTTGGAAACATAATTTGATCATTATCAGTCTCTATATTCACCCATAACTTGTCACGACTAGCCGCTGTAAAGCTCTCTTCAGCAAAAGGGAATATCACCACAGGGAACTCCAATCCTTTAGATTTGTGAATAGTCATAATCTGCACAGCATTACGTCCTTCTGGAGTAGGTATACTGAATTTTTGATAATTTGCACTCCAATAATCTAAGAAATCACTAATTCCAAATTGGTTTTTCAATGATTTCTCTAGTATTAAATCCAAAAAATATAACACATAAGAACTAGCCCCTTTTTCTGGAATAAATGCAACTACAATAGCCTCTACAGCATCGTATAGGGACTTAGAACGACATGCCTCAAAAGAGATCGGAACACCATTATCTACTAACCACCCTTCAAGCTCAATCTCAGAACGAAAAGACAATCCTTCTTTTATAAAATCATGCTTTGCTTTCGACTCCTTATTCTTAGAAGCTATATAGTACAAAAACATCATTTTTGCCTCTAAATCCTTTTCTGTTTTAAGGAACTTAAGAACATTAATAATCAAGCGAACCTCACTAGCATTATTAATTAAAAGCGAATCAGAAGATAAGATATCAATTCCATTTTCTGTTAAAAAGTTAGCCAACAAAACACCGTGATCTCGTCTACGTGTTAAGATAACTATATCCTTTAAGTCAAAACCTTGCTCTAAGGCTTGATTGATAGCGCTAAGAGTTGCTTCAACGAATTGTAGATTCTTATCCTTCTCTTCATCACTCTTGTCTTTTTGTAGAAAAGTAATATTAACATACCCCCCTTCTTTACTATTCACCTCTTGATAACTATTATTCTCATAAAGATCTTTATAATCCTCATTAATAAAGTTTCTAGATATATCTTTAAACAATCTGTTATTAAAGTTAATTACCTCAGCATAACTCCTATAGTTCCTACCTAAATTAACTGTTTGTTTATCAGGATTTGAAAAGGGATTTTCATCCTTACTCAATGCAATAAATTGTTCCGCTTTACCTCCTCGCCATCTATAAATCGATTGTTTAGGATCCCCTACAATCATCAAACTACCTTTAACTCCTACATTATCCTCACCTGCTAAGGCATTATCAATAAGTGGAATTAAGTTTTGCCATTGCATTTCAGAGGTATCCTGAAATTCATCTATAAAGAAATGATGATAACGTTCACCTAGACGTTCATAAATAAATGGAGCTGGCTGATTCTGTATTTCATTATGGATAATAGCATTAAACTGCGTAATGGATAATATGTTCTGTTCTTCTTGTATTTTATCCATCTCTTGCCCTATCGTAGTGAGTAAGGAAAGAGGCATTAAATTCTTTAAAAAAGCCTTATAAAACGCTCTACGTGAATACAAATCATACACCTTAGATAATATTCCTAAAAGATCAGAAATACAGGCTTCTATTAATTCAGTATCTTTTGCTCCCTTTTTTATTTTAATATCATCGAATTCATGATATCGCTTTGTCGTACCAACAGTGTCCTTAATAACATTTTCAATATGTTTGATAAAATACTGACCCGAAAAAGAGCTTTTATCTATTCCTTTCGACTCTATAAAATCTAGAATGCTTTGTCCTATCACTTTACTTTCTTCTGTGATTGATCTAATCTCCTGACGTAGAAAATCTCTAACCTTCACAAAATCATTCAAGGTATGCTCAGAAAATAAAGCTATCTCTTCCCTGTTATTTTCATTTAACAAAAGAGAACCTACATCTTTAAGCTCTCTTGTGATATCCCAACTCTTGTCATTATCAGCTTTATCTATTGAGAAATCTATCAACAATTCTGTCAACTCCTTATCTACTCCCGCCTTAGCAATTACAGCGTCTACAGCTTCTTGTAACAACTCATCTGAATCTAAAGAAACCTCAAAAGTCATCGGCAACTCCAAATCGAATGCAAAAGAACGTATGACTTTATGAGTGAATTTATCAATGGTTGAAATATCAAAAGAAGCATAGTTGTGTATTATACTTCTAATAATCCTACCCGATTTAGCTTGAATAAATTCTTTTGACAATTGTGTATCGTCTTTAACTTGTTCAAAAATACCAAGATATTTTTTATCTAATATTTCTTTTGAAAATGCATTTAAACAAGAGACTACACGACTCTTCATTTCTGCAACTGCTTTATTTGTAAAAGTAATAGCTAGAATCTTTTTATAAGCATCATCTTGCTTATCCAAAAGCAAGATCTTAAGATATTCTTTTACTAAAGTATGTGTCTTCCCAGAGCCAGCAGAAGCGTTATAAATTGAAAATGAAGCTTTATCAGACATTAAATAAGTTTTATCATTAACGTTTATTAAACATTCCAAACCTTCCATATTAGGTCGATTTTGTTTAATTTTGAAATAAAATTAATACTAATCTTTAAATAATACGAATTATGGCTTTCGAATTACCAAAATTACCTTATGCATATGATGCATTAGAACCACATATTGATGCTCGTACGATGGAAATCCACCATACTAAACATCATAATGCGTACACTACTAACTTAAATGCAGCTATCGAAGGTACTGATTTAGAAGGAAAATCTATAGGAGATATTCTTGCTAATCTAGATATGACTAAAGGCGCTGTACGTAACAATGGTGGTGGATTCTATAACCACAACTTATTTTGGACAGTAATGTCTCCTAATGGAGGAGGTGAACCTGCAGGTGAATTAGCTGACGCTATCGCTAAAGATTTCGGATCTTTCGAAAACTTTAAAGATGCTTTCGCTAAAGCTGGAGCTACACAGTTTGGGTCTGGATGGGCTTGGTTATGTGTGAATAATGGAAAATTAGAAGTATGTGGAACTCCTAACCAAGACAACCCGCTAATGCCAGGTGTTGCTTGTGGTGGTACTCCTATTTTAGGTATGGACGTATGGGAACATGCCTACTACTTAAACTACCAAAACCGTCGTCCTGATTACATCAATGCTTTCTTTAGCGTAATTAACTGGACTGAAGTTTCAAGAAGATACGCAGAAGCAAAATAATAATATTTTGCACCTATATTACAAACTATTAAAAGCTCCTTATAGGAGCTTTTTTTTTGATTAAATACTAACAAAAAAAGCTCAGAATAAATTCTGAGCTTCTATATTTTAGTCTAAAGCAATTACTCTACTTCAGATATTCTTAATGTATTTACCATACCTTTTTCGATAATTGGCATTGCAGCTAAGTTGATAACCATATCCCCTGTAGTAGCAAGTCCTTTTTCTTTAACCATAGCATTAATGTCCTCAATCGTCTCATCAGTACTAACATATTTATCATAATAGAAAGCTTGAACTCCCCATAACAAGTTTAATTGAGTAATGATACGGCGATTAGAAGAGAATACTAAAATATTACTATTAGGTCTCCAAGCCGAAATTTGGAACGCAGTATAACCACTATTTGTTAATGTACAGATAGCTTTTGCTTCGATATCATTTGCCATTAAAGCAGCATGGTAACAAATATTCTTAGTAATATAGCGATTCGTTTTGATTGTAGGTGGACTTTGAGGTACCTTAATCATTGGAGAAGTCTCAACACTTTGAATAATCTGTGTCATTTTTTCGATTACTTGTACTGGATAAGCCCCTACAGACGTTTCCCCTGATAGCATCACTGCATCAGCACCATCCATCACAGAGTTTGCTACATCATTTACCTCAGCTCTCGTAGGTGTAAGACTAGAAATCATCGTCTCCATCATTTGCGTTGCAATGATAACAGGAATTCTAGCATTCTTAGCTACATGTACTAATTCTTTCTGAATTAACGGAACCTCTTGTGCAGGAATCTCAACTCCTAAATCACCACGAGCAACCATAAGACCATCACAGTAAGCGACTATTTTCTTAATATTCTTAACTGCTTCTGGTTTTTCAATTTTAGCTACTATAGGAATTTTATGATCTGAATGCTTATTAATCAAATCTTGTAAGTCCATTAAGTCTTCTGGTGTACGTACAAATGACAATGCCATCCAATCTACCTGTAATTCACAAGCGAAAATAGCATCTTTAATATCTTTCTCAGTTAATGCTGGCAAAGATACTTTAGTCATTGGCAAGTTAACTCCTTTTTTAGATTTAAGAGGACCTCCTTGTACTACAACAGTCTTAACCTCATCCACACCATTCGTTTCTAATACATCGAAGATAAGTTTTCCATCATCTAATAAGATTCTCTCACCAGCATTGACGTCAGAAGGGAATTTCTTATAGTTCATATAGACGCGTTCAGCATCTCCTTTAAACTCTTCAGTTGTAGAAAAAGTAATAACATCTCCAGGATTTACAATAACATCCTCTGCCATTACACCTACTCTTAATTTAGGTCCTTGTAAATCTCCTAAAATAGAAACAGTGTATCCAAACTCTTTATTTAAATCGCGAATTATATTTACTTTTTCCTGAACATCTTTATAATCAGCGTGTGAAAAGTTGATTCTAAAAACATTTACACCAGCTTTGATCATATCATGTAATACCTCTCTTGTACTAGATGCTGGTCCTAACGTTGCTACGATTTTCGTCTTTTTTTGTGCTAACATATTTTTAAAAAATTAAGTTCGTTTTATTTTTTAATATCTCTTGCTTAATCTCATAAGCTGCAGAGATAAATTTAACTGTATTTAGCCTTTCAATGATTGTACCAATTTCAAATTGACTATCCGTCTCTTCAATTTTAATCAAATAATCGACTGCTTTTAACTCAGGTAACAAATACCCTTGTTTTGTTACTGGATGGTTAGCTGAGACAAACAGAGGAGAATCTAAACCTGATTCAGGTATTAAAAAAGCTTTATTCGCAACTACTTTCCAATAAACATGACGATTAAAATCATCATATTCATAGAATGAAAAAAAAGCATGCCCTACATCTGTGAAGATGTCCACATCAGCTTTACTTCTTTCTAAATTAATCTCAAGTATTGAATTAATAAAATACACTACTTTATAATCCTCTTTTCGAGAAGTGTGTATTGCGATTAAGCGATAGTCCTCACTGTCAAAGTCTTCTAGCTTATATTTTATAATACCCATATACGAAATTAGTTATACAAATATACAACTTTTATTCAGCTACTTATATCAAATAGCAGTATAATAGATTATTAAAAAGTTAAGGAATTAACAATAATTATTGTTTTATTTGTTCTTGAAATGCAAAATATGCTCTCTGAGAAGCCTTCTCTTCTGCTTTCTTTTTAGAAGTAGCTCTAGCCCTTGCTACAAGTTTGTCGTCTATAAACAAACGCACACCAAAGTATTTTAATTCTTCAGCTGTATTCTCTTCGAATGTATCATACTTAAACGTATGTTTTCTCTTTTGACACCATTCTATAAGCAAGCTTTTATAACTAGTAATTTTAGTCTCTAGTTGTTGAATATCCGCTACTATACTAAGCAGTTTATCGTGAATAAACTTCTCACATGCTGGATAACCACGATCTAAATAAATGGCTCCAATAATAGCTTCTAATAAATTGCCATGAATATTCTCTCCAAATTGTTGATTTCCCATTTTACTCTCTACATAAGACACTAGATCTAATTCCTTACCTATTTGGTTTAGATTCTCTCTACTTACTATCTTAGAGCGCATTTTGGTTAAATAACCTTCATCACCACTGGGAACTTCTATGTATAAATAGGATGCTATAACTGATCCTAACATCGCATCTCCTAAGAACTCAAGTCGTTCGTAGTTTATTGGATTTCCTCCTTCGTCACATCTATTCATAGAACGATGAGTGAATGCCACTTTATAATACGATAATTCAACAGGTTTTACGCCAACTATTTGAGTCACCTTTTGACAAAAATTCCCGTCTTCAATACTGAAGGAACGGGAATTATTGAATATTCTATTTAGTAACTTTTTCATCTTTATAGGATGATTTTACTTCTCTATTTTTTTTACCAATACACATGCATTGTGACCACCAAAACCAAAGGTATTACTCATACCTACTTTAACATCTCTTTTTTGAGCTTTGTTAAAAGTAAAGTTAAGCTTAGAATCGATTTGTTCGTCATCAGTGAAATGGTTAATAGTAGGAGGTACAATACCGTGCTCTATAGACAATATCACAGAGATAGTCTCTATAACTCCTGCCGCACCTAATAAGTGTCCTGTCATCGACTTAGTCGAATTAAGATTCATATCATAAGCATGCTCTCCGAATACATTTAGAATTGCCTTAGACTCTGCGATATCTCCTAATGGAGTAGAAGTACCATGCATATTAAGCACATCTACATCTTTTGGTTCTAATCCAGCATCTTTTAGACAGTTCTTCATTACATTAGTTGCTCCTAATCCTTCAGGATGTGGCGCAGTTAAGTGATGTGCATCTGCAGACATACCCCCTCCACCGATTTCACAGTAGATTCTAGCCCCACGAGCTACAGCATGTTCATACTCCTCTAAGATAATGGCTCCAGCTCCTTCACCTAATACAAATCCTTCTCTGTCTTTGTCCATAGGACGTGATGCAGTTTGTGGATCATCATTACGAGTAGATAAAGCATGCATAGCATTAAATCCACCTATACCAGCGATAGTCACAGCTGCTTCAGATCCTCCTGTTACGAAGATATCAGCCATACCTAAACGAATATAGTTAAATGCATCTATAATAGCATTAGTAGAAGACGCACATGCAGACACAGTAGTAAAGTTAGGCCCTCTCAGATTATACTTCATCGAGATATGACCACCTGCTAAATCCGCAATCATCTTAGGAATAAAGAACGGATTGAACTTAGGTACTCCATTTCCTTGTACAAAATTAGTAACTTCGTTTTGGAATGTTTCTAAACCTCCGATACCTGAACCCCAGATTACTCCAGCTCTATCTAAATCTATTGCTTCTAAATTTAATCCTGAATCTTTGATCGCTTCATCAGCGCTGACCATTGCATACTGAGCATAACGGTCCATCTTACGTGCTTCTTTTCTCTCAATAAAATCCTCTACGTTAAAATTCTTAACTTCACACGCAAACTGAGTTTTGAAATTGGCAGCGTCAAAATATGTAATGGGTGCAGCTCCGCTTACCCCATTTATTAGGTTGTTCCAATACTCTTGAATATTATTTCCAATTGGCGTAAGGGCACCTAAACCGGTTACAACAACTCGCTTTAATTTCATAAAATAACTTATATGGTTTGTACTATAAAAAAAAATCCCAAATATTCACTTTTGTAAAAAAGGAAACATTGGGGTGTTTGTTTGATTGTATATGTTAGATTGTTGCCAATCTGTCCTTTTTTGTTTCTTCTAAAAATCAGTCATTTCAAGAAAATAATAACACCCACGTGTACTTAAAAAAGACACGTGGGATATAGTTATTACTTTTTAGCTTCTTCTATGTAAGAGATAGCTTGTCCAACTGTAGCAATGTTTTCAGCTTGGTCATCTGGAATTTGAATATCAAATTCTTTTTCGAATTCCATGATAAGCTCAACAGTGTCTAGTGAATCAGCTCCTAAATCATTAGTGAAGCTTGCTTCTGCTACAACTTCGTTCTCGTCAACACCTAATTTGTCAACGATAATCGCTTTTACTCTTGATGCAATGTCTGACATAATCTTTAATTTTAAATTTAATTTCGTAGGCAAAAATAAACAACTTTATTTTAAAACCTGATTTTTCATGTTAATTGTCGGTGCGAAATTATAAAAATTATTAATACTTATCGCTATTTTTCTCCTTATTGTCAGTTATTATTCTTTTTTTTGTACTGAAATAGCGCACTCACAACTTCACAAAACAACTAAACAAATGAAAAAAATAGCCTTATTCGCCTCGGGATCAGGATCAAACGTAGAAAACATCATCAACTACTTTGAAACCAAATCTATTTTAAATCAATACCTTATTTTGGTTAATAACCAAAACGCTAAGGTAATAGAAAAAGCCGAAAAAAGAAATATCCCTGTTGTCCTTTTTGACAGAAATATGCTAAAGGAAGGACTTATCTCTCAAAAATTAGAACAATTTCAACCTGATTTAATTGTATTAGCTGGTTTCCTATGGAAATTCCCTGATGACCTTGTTAAAAAATATCCGAATAAAGTAATTAATATACATCCTGCTCTTTTACCTAAATATGGAGGAAAAGGAATGTATGGTCACTTTGTACACGAAGCTGTTGTCGCTAATAAAGAAACTGAATCTGGTATCACCATACACTATGTCAATGAGAATTATGACGAAGGAGCTACTATATTTCAAGCTACAACACCTTTAGATCCATCATTCTCTCCAGAACAAGTTGGAGCTGCAGTACTAAAACTAGAGCACTTACACTTTCCTCAAGTTATCGAAAAACTACTATTTTAATATAAATGAATTTACCACAAGTAATACTATATACTGATGGCTCGTCTAGAGGTAATCCTGGTCCTGGTGGGTATGGATTAATATTAGAGTGGGCTGGACATAAAGTCTATAAAGAAGTATCTCAAGGATATCGAAAAACTACTAATAATCGCATGGAACTATTAGCTGTCATAGTCGGACTAGAAATGCTAAAAAACGAAGGCACTTCAGTATTAGTGGTGTCTGACTCTAAATATGTAGTCGATGCTGTGGATAAACGATGGGTGTTCGGATGGGAAAAAAAAGCTTATAAAGACAAGAAAAACCCTGATTTATGGCAACGTTTTTTAAAAGTATACCGCAAACATAACGTTCAATTTAAATGGGTTAAAGGTCATAATAACCACCCAATGAACGAGCGATGCGATGTCCTGGCGGTTAAAGCTGCCACAGGAACAAACCTTCTCATCGATGAATACTACGAATCAATAGAGGGTTAATAACCAAAGAGCATCGCATAATTAAACCCAGATCCGCGATAGACATATAAACGAAAAGTAATTACACAAAATAGGTCTGAATTAGTGAGTAAAGCATAGTATGGTTTAAGAACTAATGAAAGAGATATGAAGGAGAATTACTTTGTAGTATTTGGCTAATGCGAATCTAGGTTAAACATGTGATGTCTGGTTATTAGCGTTAGTATATGGCGAAAAATCAATTCTACTGTACAGAATCAATTAACAATTACATCTTCTAAGAGTAAAACCTTCCTAAAAATGGTTCTTACCCAAAAAACATTAATTCTCACATATTAATCCAAACGAAAAAAAACTTCATTATAATGTTTACTTGGTTTAATCCACGCCATAGTTCTGTCAGCATTAATAATCCAGTTAAAACGCTTCATCATATCAGCACCAAACAAACTAAAAGATTGATTCTTTAACTCTCCAACAAAATATCCAACAGCTACATTATTTAACTCAAAACCGCCAACACTCACCCTACTAACCTCAGCAGTTTTAGTAATCACACTCTTGCCCGCCGAATTCTTCAGTTCCCTCTCGCTAATAGTAACTAACTTCTCACTTAACACATTCTTCTCTGAGAATATATCATCGTATAACATCGCCCCTGCATATCCAGACTGCAGATAAAAAGGATGTGTATAACTCTCTCCTGTTATCTCACTAACTACATCTATAAACATAGCCCCATTTCGATGTTTTACAGGTATAGCAACATAGCCTTCTATACTAGGCATCACTTCATGTCTCACTAATTCAGCACTATCATAGTTAATCTCTAACACCTTGTCCTTAAATAACAACATCCCTATCTTACCATCTGACTCCTGCCCGCTATACTGATTATTTATAAACGAGACATTCTCCCAATTCGTCCCTGCTATCTGCACCTTATTAGACGCACTATACCCTTCCTTATCAAACTTTAACCCTACCACTTTAGCAGTTGCCTCAGGGGATATAGCTCCATCATCCATTGCTACTTGGAACATCAGATTAAGGCTGTCTCTCTCATTAACCACAGTCTTAATCAGCATATTATTATAAGTTGTTAATCTAAAAGGAATATGTACCTGAGCATCTGCTACAGCCCCTATAACAAGCATCGTTAAAAGCATCAAGTTTCTCTTCATAATCAAATCAATTTAAAGGTTAGTTGGTTATGGTAAATCTATAAAAATAATTCATGCTATAAAGTATCGAATGATTAAATTGACCATATATAATCTTTTCAAAATAAGCACTAATTTTACTCTAATCATGAAAACAAATTGAATTAAAAAGCGATTTATACTCACCACATCTAACTCCTTCATCACCGCTTCAACATTACTACAAGATTACCCTATTAACAAAGCCTTTTGTTGAAGTATTATTGACGTAATTTTAAATCACTCTTGAAGCAAACACCTCATAAAAATAAGAGTATGATAATAACCATAATTAACTTCATTATTTAGCATTACCTCAACTATAATAGTTTCATATAAACGCTAAAATACATGATACTTCATAAGATTGAGATACATGATAATCTCTAAGGTTGATATAAATAAGATCTCCTAAACATTCGAGATCTATTTTATAAATCCATGCTAACCTTGTTAAAAAAACAACACAAAAGATAAAGATTTAGACCCTAAAGTGACATTATATTCACTTAGTATGTGATGATTACGAATAAACCCTTATATTTGGTAGTAAACTCATTGCTAGTAAAATAGTTAATTGTGCTTATTTAATTTGGTAGTAAAAAGAGTATTGCCATATATTTGTAGCTTATTTCTTTGCAAAAAATATGAATAAATTACTGATAGTGGGGACGGTGGCCTTTGATGCGATAGAAACTCCATTCGGAAAGACAGACAAGATCTTAGGTGGTGCGGCAACGTACATCGGATTGTCTGCCTCACACTTCAAAATTAAATCAGCTATAGTGTCTGTGGTAGGAGATGATTTTCCACAAGAACACTTGGATCTTTTAAATAGTAAAAACATAGATACCTCAGGAATCGAAGTTGTACAAGGAGGAAAAACCTTCTTCTGGAGCGGTAGATACCACAATGATCTAAATTCTAGAGATACATTAGACACACAGCTTAATGTATTAGCAGACTTTAACCCTGTAGTTCCTACAGACTTTAAAGACGCAGATGTAGTGATGTTAGGTAACTTACATCCAAATATTCAAATAGGTGTCTTAGATCAATTAACTACTCAACCAAAACTTGTCGTATTAGATACTATGAACTTTTGGATGAACTGTGCTCTTGAGGAACTGAAAGAAGTATTAAAAAGAGTAGATGCGATCACTATCAACGATGAGGAAGCACGTCAACTATCTGGTGAATATTCACTAGTAAAGGCGGCTGAAGTTATTCATACGATGGGACCAAAATATGTAGTGATTAAGAAAGGTGAGCATGGTGCTTTACTTTTCGCTGATAAAGATGTATTCTTTGCTCCTGCATTACCATTAAAAGAAGTATTCGACCCTACTGGGGCTGGAGATACATTTGCAGGTGGTTTTACAGGATATTTAACACAGAGTAGCAATGTTTCGTTTAGAAACATGAAAAACGCTATTATATATGGATCCAATCTTGCCTCATTCTGTGTAGAAGAATTCGGAACATGTAGGATGGAAAATTTAAATGATAGTGATGTGGTGAAAAGACTACAACAATTTAAGATGTTAACTCAATTCGATATCGAATTAAAACAATAATGTAAAATTATAAGCCTCGTCATGGGGCTTTTTTTATTCAACAACAACACACAACTAAACATGAGCGACGCTTTAAAACACGAATGTGGTATAGCAGTTTTAAGATTAAAAAAACCGCTATCTTTCTACAAAGAAAAGTATGGTAGTGCCTTCTACCCTATACAGAAGATGTACTTACTACTAGAAAAACAGCACAACAGAGGACAAGATGGAGCTGGACTAGCAAGTATCAAACTAGATATGGATGCTGGTGAGCGTTATATCAGTCGCGTTCGCTCTAATAAAGCACAACCTATACAAGATATATTCCAACAAATCAATGAACGTATCAATGAGGAGATGGAAGCTCATCCTGAATATCACAATAACGTAGATTTACAAAAGAAACACATTCCTTATATAGGAGAGGTGTTCTTAGGACACGTAAGATATGGTACTTTCGGTAAAAACAATATCGAAAGCGTTCACCCTTTCTTGCGTCAAAATAACTGGATGCACAGAAACTTAATCGTAGCTGGTAACTTTAACCTTACTAATGTTAGAGATTTGTTTCAAGATCTAGTAGAGTTAGGACAACATCCTAAAGAGATGTCTGATACAATCACAGTAATGGAAAAGATAGGTCACTTCTTAGATGATGAAGTAAATGACTTATACTATAAAATAAAACAAGAAGGATATACTAAAAAGAATGCGTCTCCACTTATCGGAGAGCGTCTAGATGTAGCACGTATTCTACGTCGTGCTTCTAAAAACTGGGATGGTGGATTCGCTATGGCTGGTATGATAGGACATGGTGATACATTCGTATTACGTGATCCTGCTGGTATACGTCCTGCATTCTACTTTGAGAATGACGAGATAGTAGTAGTAGCTAGTGAGCGCCCAGTAATACAGACTGCATTTAATGTTCCTTTTGATGAGATTAAAGAAATCGTTCCTGGACAAGCGCTTATCATTCGCAAAGATGCTTCAGTACACTTTGAACAGATTTTAGACCCACTTCCATTAAAGGCTTGTTCTTTCGAGAGGGTTTATTTCTCTAGAGGAAATGATGCTGAAATCTATCAAGAGCGTAAAGATCTAGGTAAACTAATCTTTCCCGAAGTACTTAAATCAATTAATGACGATACAGATAACTCTGTGTTCTCATATATCCCAAACACTTCTGAGACATCATTCTATGGTATGGTAGAGGGAGCACAAGACTTCCTTAACCAAAGAAAAATCAGTGATATCCTAAAGAATAAAGAAAACTTAACTGAGGCTAAACTACAAGAGATTTTATCTGTGAAATTAAGAACAGAGAAGATAGCTGTAAAAGACGCTAAGTTGAGAACTTTTATCACTGATGACAGTAGTCGTGATGACTTAGTCGCTCACGTATATGATGTGACTTATGGAGTGATAAAACCAACGGATAATCTAGTTATTATAGATGATAGTATCGTACGTGGTACTACACTTAAAAAGAGTATTATCCGTATGTTAGATAGACTTAATCCTAAGAGTATCGTAGTTGTTTCTGCTGCTCCTCAGGTGAGATATCCAGACTGTTATGGTATCGATATGGCTAAACTAGAAGGTCTTATCGCTTTCCAGGCAGCTATAGAACTACTGAAAGAACGCAACCTATATCATATCGTAGAAGAGGTATATACGAAATCTAAAGCACAAGAAAATTTACACGATAGCGAAGTAATAAACTTCGTTACAGAAATATATGCTCCATTTACAGATAAAGAGATCTCTGACAAGATAGCTCAGATGGTAAAAGATGTGAATATCAAATCTGAAGTTAAGATTGTATTTCAGTCTGTAGAGAACCTACATACTGCATGTCCTCATAACTTAGGGGACTGGTACTTCACTGGTGAATATCCTACTGTTGGTGGTAACCGAGTAGTAAACAGAGCGTTTATCAACTTCTATGAAGGACGTGATGAGAAACCGTATTAGTAGATAGTGATGAATAATTTATAATCACTTATCTACAGATATAATGAAATAAGGGCTGTATCAAAACATGATACAGCCCTTTATATTTTACGAATACTTATAATGTTACTTTAACCAAAAGAAATAAGCAATAATAGACAGTAATATCGCACAGATAATATTCAATACAAAACCTGCCTTCATCATATCTTTCTGACGGATATCTCCTGTACCGAATACGATGGCATTAGGTGGTGTCGCTACAGGTAACATAAATGCACATGATGCTCCTAACCCAATAATCATCGACAGTCCTAACGGAGGCAATCCTAACTCTTCTGAAATAGAGATAAAAATAGGCACTAATAACGCCGCACTAGCTGTATTAGATGTAAACTCAGTCAAGAATACAATGAAGAATGAGACTACTAATCCAATAGTAAAATAGTGACTATTCTTAATAAAAGAAACCAATACATCTGCCATCACTTTACTTGCACCTGAGTCTTTAAGCACCATACTAAGTGTCAACCCTCCTCCAAAAAGAAGTAGCACGCCCCAGTCTACATTATGCTGCAATTCTTTCCACCTTGACACTTGACTCACACAGATCAATATAAAAGCCAATAGAGAGATGAACGTATCAAAACTAGAGAACTTACCTTCGAAACCAACCCAATTAGCTACAATCGGGTTTAAGTCATTACTGAAGATCCAACAGATCGCAGTAAACAGGAATATACCTAAGGTTAACCATCTATCAAAATTCATTGGAATGTTTTCAGAGGTATGTTTAAAGGTAAAGTCTAGCTTCGGTTTAAATACAAAGTAAATAACAGCAATCATAATCGGCAATAACAACAATACGATAGGGATACCCATCTTCATCCACTCCGAAAAGGATATATTAAGTTGTGAAGCTACGATAGCATTCGGCGGACTACCTACTACAGTTCCCATACCTCCTATACTTGCACTATATGCTATCCCTAATAAAACGAATACATATGTATTACGATGTTTTTCTCTATCTAACTGTCCCAAGACTCCTACTACTAATGGCAGCATCATCGCTACTGTAGCAGTGTTGCTAATCCACATGGATAATAAAGCAGTTACTAAGAACAGATAAAATACAGCATAGAGTAACCTCCCTTTTGCTAAATACATAATCTTATTAGCGATAATGGTATCTAACTTCTGCACATGTAACGCTCCTGCTAATACAAATCCTCCCAAGAATAAGAAAATAGTAGGGTCAGCAAATGATGACAAAGCTGCTTTAGTGTCAGAAAGTCCTAATCCTATAGCAAGTACTGGCACAAACACAGCTGTCGTAGTTACATGTATAGCCTCTGTCAACCATAATACTGCTACAAATACTAAAAGGGCTAATCCTTTGTTAACCTGTGGTTCGTATGGTAAGTAGTTGATAAGAAGTAATAACGTAATAACATTAAAAAGAATAATAAGGTAGTTCCTTACAGACTTTAGCGGTCTTACATCAGGTTCGTAATCTAAACGCATATCATAAGTAGTTTACTAATTTTAACTAAAGTTAACAATAAATTACACTTCACATAATTTTTAAACAAAAAAACAGTGCTTAAACAGATAAATATATCCAAAAAGTATATTATGCATAACAAAAAAGCCAGTCTTCCGACTGGCTTTTTTATATCTAACTAAGACTTTATTAGGCATTACCCTCACACTCATCGTAGAACTGGCTTAAGAAAGATTCCATAAACTTATGGCGTCCTTCTGCTAATTGTCTTCCTGTTTCTGTATTCATTAAATCTTTTAATCGAAGTAGTTTCTCATAAAAGTGATTAATCGTTGTTCCTACATTGTTCTTATACTCTTCTTTAGACATCCCTATCTTAGGTTCTATCTTAGGATCATACATCAATGTATTCTTATACCCCCCGTAGTTAAATGTTCTAGCGATACCTATAGCACCAATAGCATCTAATCTATCAGCGTCTTGTACTATATCTAACTCCTTAGAGCGAAACACCTGATTAAAGTTACCTCCTTTAAAAGAAATATTCTCAATCCCTTTTACAACATGTTCAATAGTCTGTTGATCGTAAGACAACTCTTCTAGTAATGCCCTTGCTTTAGTAGGCCCTACTGTCTCGTCTCCACCGTGGAATTTACTATCTGCTATATCGTGTAGTAGTGCGATAAGTTTGACAACGACTAAGTTGACTTCACCTTCACCCTCTACTATATTCAATGCGTTTTTATAAACTCGTTCAATGTGGAACCAGTCGTGACCGCTCTCAGCTTGCTGTAATTCTTTCTTTACATAAAGGATGACTTGATCTATACGCTTGTCCATAACTATTGTATTGTACTTGGTTATTATTTAATAAGGGCTGGTTTTACCCATTTAAAAACGTGCTCTTCTTTACCGATAGTCATACGGTCAGCTACTCTAGCCATACGTGCAGGTAATTTCATTAAATAATCTCTTGCTTTCTCAGCTTCATCAGTAAGGTTATTTAATTGATCCACTTGCCAACGGTCGATAAGCTTCTGCATAATCTCGATATAATCGTGTGCAGTATACACGCCAATACGCTGTGCTGAATCAGAAAACAACTCAAACGCATCACCCATTTTACCTCCAGATTCGCGAATTAGATTGGCTGGCATAGTGATTTTTCTTTTCATCATATCAACGAAAGCCAACATCATTTCGCTAGGATCAACTTTAAAAATACGATCCACAAACTCACTATAAGCATGATGATGTCTCATCTCATCTCCTGCGATTAATCTACAGATCTTAGATAACTTATGGTCACCATACTGCTTCGCTAACTTCGCTACACGGTTATGTGATACATACGTTGCTAACTCCTGAAAGCTTGTAAACACAAAGTTTTTATAAGGATCTCTATCTGTACCTGGATCAAAACCATCGTTAATTAAGTGATGTGTAGTAATCTCTATCTCTTTCATATCTACTCTTCCTGATAGGTATAAGTATTTATTAAGAAGGTCTCCATGACGATTCTCTTCACCAGTCCAGTGACGTAGCCATTTAGCCCATCCATTACCACCTTCTCCATCTTTTTGGTTTACACCTTCTACATCCATTAACCATGATTCGTAAGTAGGAAGCGCCTCTTCAGTGATCGTATCACCTACTAAGACAACCCAAAAATCGTATGGTAATTCTTTGGCATATTCTCTAAGCTCTTTTACCTCTTCGATGAAGTTTACTCCTTCTGAGTCTGGTAATAAGTCTGATGGTTGCCATATCTTCTCTACAGGTATCAAATAGCTATCTACGAAACTATCGATATTCTTCTCTAGGAATTGCATTACTTCTAGGCGAACATTCTTTATAGACATATTGTTGTATTTATGCCTTCTACATTATTCTCTCAATGGTTTAGTTTGATTTATTAATGCTAAAGGCTAGTTTATATTTAGAATTTTATTCTATTCTCGATTTTATTCTATTCTCGATTTTATTTGACTCTCACACATCTGCATAATTTCTTCAAATGTATGGTCTTTAACTGCAAATGATTTATGCGCATACAAACTTATACGTGCTCCTAAACCAAAAGGAAACTTCCCGAAACGGAATAATTTCCAAGAGTTATTTATCGTCAAAGGTACAACTAAAGCATCTGGTGCAAACTTACAAAGCATTTTTACGCCATTTTCAGAGAACCTCTTAGGATGTCCGTCTCGACTACGTGTCCCTTCTGGAAAGATTACCGCAGAGCGATTGTACTTAGTTATATATTGACCTAACCCTTTAATAGCACTTAGTGCCTGCTTAGCATCCTTTCGATCTATTAATACAGACCCCCCATGATTAAGATTATAAGAAACACTAGGAAAGCCTTTCCCCAACTCTTTCTTACTCACAAACTTTGGGTGATTTTTCCTAAAAAACCAAATAATCATTGGAATATCAAACATACTCTGGTGATTAGATACAAATATAATAGGTCGATCAGCAGGGAGTTCCTCTTCCTTTCGAAATTTATACGTCGTTCCTAAGATTCCTGTACATGCCATTAGCCACCAAACAAGTCCTTCTACTGTAACATTATGAGCCTTATAACCAAACAAGTTTAAAGCTATCCATTGCAAAGCTTGGAATACCAATAATACTATTAGCATAACAATCACAAATAGTAAAGATATAGGATAGGATATAATTTTCTGCATTAATCAAATAGTTTAACGCAAATATACACTTAAACGCAAATACTACAATAAACATATACAGCAAATTAATAGTCTTATCGATCGTTTTAATCTATAATCAACAGTAACGATATGATACCTTTAACTAGTTCATATACTATACTATAGGTGGAAGTATCAACTAATCTAAATCTTAAACAAACTATTAACAGTCATTAATACATTTTTCGCATAATCTAAAGCATAAACCCAGATTCCGCATTAGCCAAATACTACAAAGCAATTCTACTTCATATCTCTTACATTAGTTCTTAAACCATACTACAGTATGCTTTAAGAACTAATTCAAACCTATTTCGTATAGTTTCTTTTCGTTTATATGTCTATCGTGGAATCTGGGATAAAAAAAACCACCTATTAGGTGGTTTTATATTTTTAACAGAATTCTGTATAAGCATCTTTTAGGTTTTCTGCTATTGCATCTGCAGTAGCCCCTTCGATGTGATGTCTTTCTAACATGTGAACTAACTCACCATCTTTGAATAACGCCATAGCTGGTGATGATGGAGGGAACGGGAACATGTGTTTACGTGCTACGTCTACAGCATCCTTATCTACTCCTGCAAATACAGTGATGATGTTACTTGGTTTCTTATCTCCTTGTAAACTCATAACTGCTGCTGGGCGTGCATTACGAGCTGCACATCCACATACTGAGTTCACAACTACTAGTGTAGTACCTGCTTTTTGTAAAGCCGCTTCTACTTCTTCTCCTGTATGTAATGATTCAAATCCTGCCTCAACTAATTCTTGACGCATTGGTTTTACTATTTCTTCTGGGTACATATCTTATCTAAATTATGTTATATAGCAAAGTTACATTTTTTATTAAACATAAAAACATATCAATTATAAAGAAATGTTATACTTTCTTTTTCTTATCTTTCTTCATCTTATTCAGCCAAATGAAGATTCCTGTGACAGGTAAAGTAGTTGCTATTAAACAGACTATGAAATAAATAGTTTTAGAGAACTTACCATAGATATCTCCAAGGTGTAAAGGTTTAATAGAGGCTGATATCTTCTCTCCAACTGATTTATCTGCAAACACTTCTTTCTTTAGTACAGCTCCACTATATTGATCAATAAACACTCTGTCAGTAGCACTTTCATTAAAACGAGCCAAGTCATTTTTATTAATCTCATAACTTCCTATAGAATCTTTAGGAATAGAAACAGAAATAGTTCTACTTGTAAAAGGCAATTCTTTATTAGCTATATTGATAGCCTCAGATAAGGTAATCGTTTTATTATCTGCAAAAGCTGACTCAGGTTTCACTTCATTTCGACCTCCAAAAACTTTAGTTCCCAATACCTTGCTTAATCCATCTTTATACCACTCAAAAGACCAACACAATCCTGTCAACGCCATAATCACAACAATCAGTAAAGTATAAAATCCAAGTGTATTATGTAAATCGTGATTGATACGCTTCCAGTTCGCTTTATATTTTATTTTAAAGCCTGGTTTAATACTCTTCCACCCTTTCATCTTCTTTGGAAACCAAAGAATCAAGCCCGAAATAGATAAGAACACAAAAATGATAGTTGCACCTCCTACGATAGGACGACCAATTTCACTTTCTAATAATAACCATCTATGTAATTTGAATACAGTCATAAAAAACTCATCACCTGGTCCTTTACCACTTCCCACTACCTCTTTAGTATATGGATTTAGATAAACAGTTTCATTCTTTTTTTCTTTATCCTTAAACCCTACAGAGAATTGATAAGGTTTGTCCTGACTGTTTGAAATACTTACTCTCTGTACTTTACCCTGATATGTAGTCTCCACATATTCTCTTAATTCATCAATAGGCAAAAACTCTTCTTTCACTACAGTTAATTTATACATATCAGGAGCTATCATAGACTGTATTTCACTCTTAAATGTATATATCGTACCTGTAAGGCATACGACAAAAAGGATAATAGAACTACCTATACCTAACCATAAATGTAGGTCGTTCATTAATTGGCGAAAACTGTATTTCTTCGGTGATTTCATAAAAAGGGTTATAATTACAAAAACACGACCCCACTCAAAAGAGCGAAGTCGTGTCTTACTAAATCAAATATTATTAACTAAAATCTATATGTTAATTGTGCTGCAAAGTTTCTTGGAGCAATCTCATTAATGTATCCACCTCTGTAGTAAGAAGTGTAACCTAACTCATTGAACATATTGTTCATATAAACTCCTAATGTAGCATTCTTATATGTGTATGATATTTGTCCATTCACTGTAGTATAACTTGGCATATCGAATGGACGCTTATTTACATTAGATCCGTGTCCGTCAGGAGTCATTGTAAACTCATTAACTGGGCGTTTCCCAACATAATAAACCCCTAACCCTAATGATAATCCATTTAAAGAACCTTGGTCGAACTTGTAGTTAACCCATCCATTAGCTACATTTTTAGGTGCATTCATTGGAGCAGAACCATCTTCGTAATTTGGACTATTTTTATATCTAGCATCTAGATTGGCATATCCTAACATTACTTCTAAGTTATTCGTAATTTTCCCATTAACTTCAATCTCAAACCCATTACGTTTCAAGCTTCCTACTAAGATACTCTCGGTTTTAGACTGCTCATTAGTAATAGGATCAATATAAGGAGCTAATAGATTATCTTGGTTAATAAAGAAGTAACTAAAATTAAATCCTAAACGATCATTAAGCCAATTTGATTTGAAACCAAACTCAATTTGCTTAGTATCAGAAGCACCTGCTGTACCGCCTCCGTGAATAAGTTTATTAGATTGTCTTAAACTTGATGTTGTTGTATATGATGCAAACGCACTAACATTTTCAACAGGTTTATAGATTAATCCGAATATTGGGTTCCAACGTTCCACAGTAGCATTTTCAGTAGTACTACCATTTAATCTACTATAACGAACTCCTAACATAGCACTTAATTTATCGCCAATAGCAACATAATCTTGTACCATAAATCCAATTGTAGGGCTCATTGTTCTTGTTGTATTAATATCTCCAAACACTACATTATCAGGTAATGTATTATCAATTGGACCTAAAACATTTACATCATTAGTGTAATTCACTAAAGCAGGTTTACCATTTTTATCTGTTCCCCAAACTTGCCCTGTTGTACTTCCTGCAATTGTTTTAGTTTGTCGATAATCAAATCCTATTTGAAAAGTATGTTTCAGTACTCCTGTGAAGATATCCTTACCTACTAAATCAGCTTGAAATACAGAATTATAATCTCCTGTTTCTCCTTTAGAGACCGTACGTCTTATATTTTGAAAATCATTCCAGTCAGTAATATCCGTTTTACGTTTTACTGTACCAACACTTGTAGTACGATTATCTTCATTATAAATAGATGCTGTATAAGAAGTTCTCAGCGTCAACTTATCAGTAAGTTGTCTTTCAAAACGAGCAACATAATTCTGCATTGTAATACTCTGATTGTCACCTTTAAATCCTAAGAATTTATTATGAGGCATTTTATAGACAGCTTCCACATAATCAGGAGCTAAATTAACTGTTCCTTTATCTGGAGTATAATCTCCGTTTAGGTAATCCATCTCTACAGTCAACTTCGTTTTACTATCAATCTTCCAAGTTAACGATGGGTTAATATAGAAGTGATCATTTCCTGTATGCGTTCTCCAACCATCATTTCTTTCGTAAGCAGCATTTAAACGGAATGACACAGTCTCTTTTTTATCTAAAACCTGTTCAAAATCAAAAGTTGGTCTGATTTGTCCATAACTTCCTGTACGGAAACTAACTTCTCTTTTATTTTGGAAGTTTGGAGTTTTAGTAACTAAGTTAATAACACCTCCTGCAGCTCCTAATCCATTACCAATACCTTGTAATACAGCAGCAGACCCTTTAATAACTTCTACACTTTCAACACCTTGCATGTCTGCCATAGCTGAAGCGGTTCTAAAGTCAGAATCCATTCCTACACCATTACGCAATACAGGAGTACCTCTAAAACCGCGAATAGACATACTTTCTGCAGGTCCACCATAGTTTGAGAATTGTACTACACCTGCTACGTTACGTGCAGCCTCAGTAATAGTTAATGCTCCTTGTTCTTTAATAATATGTTCTGACACAATACTTATAGATTGAACCTGGTCTTGTAATCCCAATGGAAGTCTAGTTAAATTCTGTAACTTTTTTACATTTTTATTACTTCTTCCATATACTGTAATATTGCTAAGTTGGCTATCCGAAGACATCACAAAATTCAATACTTCATCACTTTTAGCTACATTTAACTCACGTTGAGAATCAACATATCCTACAGAAGAAACTTTTACTATCGCCTTTCCTTTAGGAACTTGAACTAATTTAAACTCCCCATTTTCTCCAGCTTGAGTTACTACATTACCTTCACCAACATATACTGTTGCAAAAGGGACAGGTTTATTCGCTTCGTCAACAATACGACCTTTAATCGTAGAAGTCTGAGCAATACTTACTATTACCCCACCAATAGTAAATAAAAGAGTATTTATTAATTTCATACTTAGTTATATTATTTAGACTCATTTAACTTGTGCAAATGTATATTGATTCTAAATAACAACCAAGTCTTATTAAGACTTTTTTTAAATAGTTATTAAATAAAATAGAAAAACACCCCTTAAATCCTAAACTAATCCTACTCAAGCCTTGATAAAACAAGGAGAAATCACGAATACGACAAAATAAGTCAACTTCTAATTTCTTAAAAATAACTTTTAATAAAGAGATAAAAGAACAAAATTTAGAAGCCTACCTATTTAAAACTGTTACAAAATAGAACTCTTTTTAGTATATCCCTTTCACATACGTTTAATTTAAATTCGTATATCTACAGTTCAATATTCATTTCTATTTAATTAGAAATCAAGAATAATAGTCCACTTAAGGATTATACATCCTCACTTATCTCAATAAAAACTCACCTTATTAATCGCCTCTTTTAGAGATGTTACTAACTCCATTCATCTGATTGGATATTGATAGCATCTTGTGTGCATAGTGACTCCATTAAAAAGGCTGTTCTAATGGAGTCACTATGGACTCATTATGGACTCACCTAAACCAAGACTGCATAAAAATGCCTATTCCTCTCCTTGATTAGTGCAAAATGTAATTATTTTAAAATTGACCTCGAAGATTGGTCTAAAAAAAACTATTGAACGCTGAATTTCAATGTTCTACAAATATATGTAATAAAACCCAATGTTTTTACTACACTCCTTTCCTAATTACTTAAATCCTCAATCTATTACATTAAGAGTCTGTTTAAAAGAAGTAAAAAGCATCCTCAATATGATTCACATCAAACGTATTCCCTTTTTTATGAATAGCAATAATATCAAATCTAACCTCCTCTGTACGGTCAAATTCTTCTACATAATAATTAGTTGCTTTGATCAATTACATTCTTTTTCTTGCATTGACGGCATCTTGTGGGAGAATGAAATCCACAGAGCTTCTAGTCTTCACCTCCACAATAACCAAAAGGTTATTAAACAAAGCAATGATATCAATTTCTGCTTTACCTCCTTTATAATTGCGATGAAGAATCACATAGCCTAGATCAATTAAAAATTGAACAGCTGCTTCCTCTCCCTCTTTACCTACATCTTGATTTATAGCCATACTATATGAATGTTAATTGCGTATGTTCTAACGAGACATCTAATTTAACCTCTCTACCAAGATTTAGTGCTAGGTTTTCTTCACCATGTCCAGCAGGGAAATCAAAAACGATAGGATAATCATATTCTGCTGTAATTGAAAGGATGATTTGCTTTGCATCGTAACCAAAGGGAATAGCGTTATCATGCATATCGGTCATTCCACCAACAACCAAACCACTCAAACCACTCAACAATCCATTGCGTTTAAGATTATGGAGCATGCGGTCTAAATGATAGAGATACTCATCGAGATCTTCTATAAACAATACCTTCCCTTCTGTGTCCATCGAAGATACCGATCCTAAGAGACTATATAGAATAGATAAATTTCCTCCAACTAACTCACCTTGACCATGTCCAATCTTATTACTTATATCAGATTTAATCATATAAGAAATCTGTTGTCCAAACAATGCTCTATACAGCGAATCTCTAGAGTCAACTAATGACTTCGCTACACTAAATGCCATTATACCATGTATCGTCTCTACACCAAGATTATGAACGTGGCTATGTAAGACAGTCACATCACTAAAGCCTATAACCCACTTCGGATTATCTCTAAATCCCGTAAAATCAATCTCGTCAATAATGCGTACCGTTCCATATCCTCCTCTAGCGCACCATATCGCTTTAATCTCAGGATCCCTCAGTTGCTTAGTAAAGTCATCAGCACGTTGCTTATCCGTTCCTCCTAATTGATAATTATCTAAACCGATAGTATCCCCCAACACAACTTCTAATCCCCATGAACTCATTAATGCGATAGCTAATTCAGCTTCATCTTTACTAAACTTACGTGCTGTACATACGATAGCTACTTTATCTCCTTTTTTTAAATAATCGGGTCTTATCATTGTGTATTGTTATTAATGTTGTATTACAAATTTAGAAATCAAAACTTAACTGAACAGCAATAGGTCTCTTCTTTTCATCCGTATTTAAATTGGACAGCGATACGCCTATTAAACGAACAGAATCCTTTAATCGCTCTTGATAAAGCAAAGCCTTAGCTAAATCAAAGATAATATCGTAATCTGACACAAAATAAGAAACCGTTATACTACGAGTTTGTTGAACAAAATCTGAATACTTAATCTTTAATGTAACTGTTTTTCCTGCGAGATTTTGTTTTTTTAGCCTTAAACTAAGTTCCTCAACTAAAGACTCTAGTCTTGACTCTATATAAACTTCAGAGGACAAGTTTTCATCAAATGTACGTTCAGTTCCAACAGACTTCATCGTTCGATTTGGTTGTACTGGAGAATGACTTATCCCTCTTACGACATCATAGTAGATCTTACCTGACTTACCGAAGTGCTCTGTCAAAAACTCTTCTGTCTTACTCTTTAGGTCTAACCCCATAAAAATACCCAAATGGTACATCCTATCTGCCGTCTTTTTTCCGATACCGAAGAACTTCTTTATCTCTAAACGCTCTAAAAATTCAACTATCTCATGAGGTTCAATTGTCTTTTGTCCATTGGGTTTATTATAGTCACTTGCTATTTTGGCAAGAAATTTATTAACAGAGATACCAGCAGACGCAGTAAGTCCAGTTCTTTCAAATATCTTCATTCTAATCTCATGCGCAATCAAGGTTGCACTCGGACAACCTATCTTATTCTCCGTTACATCTAAGAATGCTTCATCTAATGCTAATGGTTCTACTAGATCAGTATATTCATAGAATACTAATCTAATTATTCTAGAGATTTCTTTATAACGCTCAAACCTTGGCTTGACAAAAATGAGATGAGGACAATTCTTTTTAGCCATCACTCCGCTCATGGCACTCCGAACTCCGAACTTCCTTGCTTCATAACTAGCTGCCGCAATAACCCCTCTCTCTTCACTTCCACCAACAGCCAAGGCCTTACCTCTTAATTCAGGAAAGTCTAATTGTTCTACTGATGCATAGAAAGCATCCATATCGACATGTATTATCTTACGATTCATTAAATCAACTAATTACGAAACTAAGTTATACCAAAAAGGGCAAACATTGCTAATGCAAAAATAAACTACTTTTTTTTTAACTTATTCTTAATAATGCTAATCGCTTTTTATAATTTTGTAGAGACTATGAAAAAAATAGTGATTTTCACATCATTATTAACTAACTAAAAAAAAGAGCTATATAAAATGAATGATTTTTTGGCACAGGCATTTATCTTTCTCTTTGCTGCCGTTGTATGTGTCCTGATTTCAAAGAAATTAGGTATGGGATCTGTATTAGGCTATCTATTTGCAGGTGTTCTGATAGGACCTTTTGTATTAAAGTTTGTAGGGACTGATGGTGCAGATATTATGCACGCTACAGAATTTGGTGTTGTCATGATGCTGTTCTTAGTAGGACTAGAACTGGATCCAAAAGAATTCTGGAAAATTAAAAATGAGATTATCGGACTTGGTACAGCACAGGCTGTTGGTACTACAGCTATTATAGCGACTATTGCTCATCTAGGGCTAGATATGACCATAGGTACATCTCTAACCATAGGGTTTGTCATAACAATGTCTTCTACTGCTATTATACTTCAAACCATTTCAGAACGCGGATTAAACCAATCTAATGCGGGTAAATCAAGCTTTGCTGTACTTTTATTTCAGGATATAATGGTAATCCCAATGATGGCGATTATTCCATTATTAGCAGTATCTACGAACACACCAATAACAACAGAAGCTGATAGCTGGTTAAATGGTGCTCCTGTCTTTATGAAGACCCTTGCTATCTTAGGGGCTATCTCAATGATCTTTGTTGTTGGTAACTACATTGTCAATCCTCTGTTCAAGTCTGTAGGACGACTACAGATTAGAGAGATTTATACCGCCTCAGCATTATTATTAGTAATTGGAGTATCACTACTAATGAGAACAGTAGGTCTATCTCCAGCGTTAGGAGCGTTCATCGCAGGTGTAGTACTTGCTAACAATCCTTATAAACATCAACTAGAAAGTGATATTGAACCTTTTAAAGCTTTATTATTAGGAATATTCTTTATTGCTGTAGGTTCTACTATTAACTTTAAAGTTATCAAAGATGAACCATTAGTCATTCTGAGCTTGTTACTAGGGTCTATGGGGATAAAAGCTATAGTTTTACTAGCTATTGGAAAATGGAAAAAATTCCCTAAAGATCAGAATTTCTTATTTGCGATTTTACTTTCTCAAGTAGGTGAATTTGCATTTGTAATCTTAGCCTTAGGAAAGACTATTAACTTGATAAATCAGCAGTGGTATGACTATCTACTTGCGACGACAGCTTTGTCTATGGTTGTGACACCAATACTATTGTTATTAAACGAGAAATGGATAGCTCCATACCTAGGACTAAGCCCTTCTACAAAAGAGAAACAAGAATTTGATGACCTATCGCATATTACAGCTCATAAAAAAATTGTAATTGCAGGTTTCGGAGATTTTGGTAATACTATTGGACGACTTTTACAAGCCAATGATGTACCTACTCTCGTTCTTGATAATGATGCAGAACGAGTAGATCACCTGCGTAAACTTGGTTTTAATGTCTATTATGGAGATGCTACTTCTATCAATATCTTAAAATCAATAGGCGTAGAAGATGCCGATTACGTAATAGCCGCTATGGATCCCCCAGAACTGAATCAACAATTAGTAGCTGTGCTTCGCAAGCACTTCCCTAATGTAGAAGTAATCGTACGTGCTAAAAACCGTAAAAATGCTTACGAATATCTTCAAGATGGATTGACAGAAGTCTATAGAGAAACTTTCTTCTCCGCAGTTTATGTTGGAGGTGTAATGTTAGAAAAACTAGGGTTTAGCCATGAAGAAGCAACTAATCAGAGTGAGCTATTCATTAAAAGTGATAGAGCATCCCTTCGCAAACTTGCAAAGAACATACACAATTTAGAAGACTACATAAATGTCTCTAGATTAGAGTTTGCAGAACAATCTGACATGATGAAAAACAATCTTCAGAATACAAGAAACCACAAAAAAACCACAGAGTCTAAAATAGAAGAAACTGCTAATGTAACTTCTGAGAACTAATAATAACTTTGAAGCTTTATCAAACGACATATATCGTTTGTAAATAATACAAAGCATCATAGAACTTTCTTTAGTTGATAACTCTGATTGTACAATAAAAGCAAAAGGCTGTTACTAATATTAGTAACAGCCTTTTGCTTTTATTGTGATCAACCTACTAGTGTGTATCTTCTTTTTTATCTGTAGCCTTACCGGTTGTAAGGTTATGAGGATTTTCTACCACCCCACTTGAAGTAGGCAAAAAGAACTCTACTGGAAAACTTCTAAAATGTCTCCATGTAGCCTTAATTAAGTCTTTTGTTTCTTTAAATGGTATATTACGTGATCTGAAAGCTAAAAATAAAGATAATGAAAAACTCACTAAGAAATTCATAAATCCTATCAACCACATCCCTACAAATGCCCATACTAACATATTAACAGGTGCTCCAAACTCAGAGCCATACCATCCTAATGCTATATTACCACTAACAAATGTAATATGTCGAATATCTATTCCCAATCCTATAAATGCCCCAATAGTACCACATGTTCCCATAAATAAACCAAAACAAATATTTGATGCTATGCCTGGCCATTTAGTATCTACCCAATTTGCTAGTTTAGTAGTACGCTTGTATCCTATATTTCTCTTTAACCAAGGGTGTTCTTGTATACGATAAAACACTTTATTGTGCTTATTTCTATTTGATACGTTACCAGATATAATACCAGATAAGAACAGAAATACTCCTGCTATACCAGCATGGAATAAAGCTCTAGACTCTATTGGATCAGCATCTACTAACATCTTCTCCCAACCATGCTCTGCAATATTCACATCAAACACTTGGTCTATTCCCCAAATCAGTAACATTGCTATTGGAAATGCTAAAATAACGTTACCAATAAAAGCAATAAACTGCGATCTAAATAATCGAGCAAACAGCTTAGCAAAACCAATATGCTTATCCGCATTATCAATATGCTGCTTTCTTCCGTCTTCAATTGCCTTAATAATAGTAGCCGCAGTCATTGCGGGCTGTTTAGTAGCAAGTGTAAATCCTAAAAGATAAATAACACAGAATCCTAAAGCATAGTTTAAACTATACAACATAGCCTCTCCGAATTTACTGACATTCGCTTCATGGGCAAAGACTTTCAAGATACACATGAATCCTACTATAACACCACCACCCATGGCTCCTTTAAACATATGCCAATATTCCTTAGCAGAATTTGTAATATAATGTTCTCCAGTTTTAGCAGTATGTTGTGTAATCTCATAAGAAATCAACTGTGTACTCTCTCTTATAAGTCCGCTTACATTATATTTATAACAATTGTACTCAATTAATTTGCGGGCTAATCGCAATGTGTTTTCTCGTTTCTCTTGCAAATTCCCTTCTTTGACAACCAAGATAGAAATAAGGACATTTACCCTTGCTAATTGTTGTCTAAGACGAAGTAAGCTTTGGTTTACCTTCATAGATATACCATACTTCGAACTATTCTTAAAAGCCTGATTAACGAACTCCTGACATTGCTTATGCAGAATCACTATCTGCTTATAATTTATGTCTGAGTCTAAGAGGAACTTGATCTCACCATTTTGAAAACTTTGAAGAATAACTGTAAACTCATGTTCTAAAGCCCTAAAAGGACTTTCTAGATGAGAATATTCAGGAACCATATTAATAATAGAACTTTCCATGGCTCTACCACTCATACGTTGGGTAATAATATCAATAGAAGTCAATAATTCATTTAAGCTTTCTCCTTCTTTTTTATCAGAAAATATAGAACTAAACTCTAATAAAGAAAATAATTCTATTAACTGATCTTCAGGAATCATATCCACCCATTCCGCATCAGTGTGCTTATAGAACACCTGATTTAGTACATACTCATAGGTATCCTTCTCCGGTTGATAAGGTAATACTTTAGCCCAAAGACGCTTCTTAACCTCATCAAAGAAATCAGCATCTTGAAGTATACCTGCATCTGATACCATTCTACTAAAATGCCTGCTTGATAGTAATTCATTTATATAATCCATCAAAGCAACACGCTCTAAATCATGCGTCTTTAGATAAGCGATTAAAGCATCTATTGATACTCTATTTATTTTCTTGTTATTTTTCGGTCTAAAAATATGTACTAAATCAACAATAAAAAGCAAATCTTCTGTCGCATAAACCTTTCCGTCAATAACATACTTATTAAATAATTCTTCTACACCATGTGGTGAACGTAACATATGTCGTAATCTCATTTGAAAAAAAATCTACTTTTAAATAGTTAGTAAAATAAAATCGTTTATTTTGGCATAAAATTACATTTTATTCTCAAAACAATGATCGAAATAGAAAGAAAGTTTTTAGTCAACTCACTGGATTTCATTAAACAATCTTATAAACACCATAAGATTACTCAAGGATATTTAAACTCTCATCCTGAAAGAACAGTGCGCATAAGGTTAAAAGATGAACTCGCTTTTATAACAATAAAAGGAAAAAGTAATGATACTGGAACATCTCGACTAGAATGGGAAAAGCAAATTGACTTTAATGAAGCTAATCAATTGATTAATCTATGTGAAGACTATGTAATCTCTAAGACTAGATATTTAATCAAATCTGGAATACACACTTTCGAAGTAGATGTATTTCACGGTGATAATGAAGGGTTAATTCTCGCAGAAATAGAATTGTCTTCAGAAACAGAAGCCTATAATAAATCAAATTGGTTAGGGGAAGAGGTCACAGGTGATATAAAGTACTACAATTCTTATATCGCCAATAACCCATTTAAAAACTGGTAATCATCGTTATTTGATAATCTTAATATCTACCCGTAATAGACCATCGTTTTTATGATCTGCTATTTTCATAAAAGCTTTTTTTGAAAGATCGATTTCACGACCTTTCGAAAAAGGTCCTCTATCGTTAATACGAACTTTTACAGATTTATTATTCTTTAGGTTCGTTACTTTCACTTTAGTATTAAAAGGAAGGGATTTATGTGCGGCAGTCATACCCGAATTGTGGAATTTTTCCCCACTTGCGGTACGCTTTCCATTAAACTTATTGTGATAATAAGATGCAATTACATTAGATTTATAATTGCCTTTTGTTGAATAACTTGTGTTTCTAGAGGAAGAACAACCTGCTAAAAACATAATAAAAAAGCTTAGAAATAAATAACTCTTTAAACTAAATCTCTTCTTCATTTTCCCCTACGAACTTTTCGATTTTCACATCTAAAACTCCGCGTCCAACATTATCAGTAAGGTCACTAAAAGCCTTCTTTGACATATCTATATTTCTGCCTTTTACAAATGGTCCACGATCCGTAATTGTAAGTATAACAAAACGTTTATTCTTTAAGTTTGTTACTTTAACTTTAGTTCCGAAAGGCAGTGATTTATGCGCTGCAGTATATTCTTTGTTGTTAAAAACTGCCCCACTAGCTGTTTTTCGTCCAGTGAATTTATCGTGGTAATACGAAGCTTGAGTATCCTCATCTAATACAATAAAATTCTCTTCTGCATCTGCAGCCATAACGATAGAATCGTTCTCTTCTGTAATAGAATCTGGAACTACTTTTGCCAATGCGATTTTAACTTTATTTTCTTTAACAATTCTTGTCGTTCCACCAAAACTTGATAAGAAAATCATAAAGAATACAGCTAGTAAATATTGATATGCTTTCATACTTTTTTTTAATTCAACAAGTAAATATTTGCAAGAAGCATACCAAACGAAAAAAGGATCCTCTTTCGAAGATCCTTTCTCTATATTTATAAGTACTTGTTTATGCGAATAAACTTGGTAACCACATTTTCCATGGAATTCTAGATAAGATCAAAATCAATCCTAATGTATAGAATATTGCAAAACGCTTAAACTTAGTTTTGCTATCCACATCTTTTTTGTGTTTAGACCATCCAATTGTGATTAACACGATTGCGATGATATTAATTAGTGGATGCTCTAAAGCATATAGTCTTAATGTAGAATCTTTCATTGCTACTCCAAATCCTTGAACCATTGGCGAAACAAAATATAAAATAAGACCTAACAATAATTGTGTATGCGTGAAGATTAATGCAAACAGCCCAAGTTTTTTGTCTTTGTCTTTAAACTCTTTGTTTGCTGACATTCCCATAAACGCGTTGATCACAACGATTAATAAGAAAATAACAGCTAAATAAGCAACACCAGAGTGAGCTTGCTTAATAATTGTACCGAAATCCATATTGATGTTATTAGTTTAGAGACAAATATACTTAAATCTATTGAATGCCAACCTTTGCAGCAAAGTTTTACAATTAATTCACATTCTTGAGAAATCTCTGTGATACTTTATATACATACAAAATACTGGCTCAATATTACTGGTCTGACCTTTCAAATAGACAAATTTGTCTTAACAAATGATTTTTTTTAGATAAATAACTCTAAATTACACCTTATATACCAGATATTTATATAATTATGAATCCCGTAGTAGCAACTCCTTGGAGAAATATTTTGACAATTTTAGTTCTAAATATAATTATAACTATAGCAATGCGAAATGTATTGTTTTTCTTCATTCCTATAGTCAGCATAAGCTTATATATCTTCTACTTCTTTACTTTTAGAAAAAATGAGTTGTACTATCATCGTAACAACCAAACAAATATTATTCAGATACTAATACTTATCTTTATCTGTTGTTTAATTACTACCTGTCTAATCCAATACTTTTTAAATGTCATTTAGCCATTCTTTACATGTAGATAGCCTAAGTTATTCTATCGATAATAAACTTATATTAAGAGGTGTATATCTATCTGCTACTACTGGAGATATACTCAATATCCGTGGTCGTAATGGCTCTGGAAAATCAACCCTTCTGAATATATTATTTGGTAGTATTAAGCCTAACTATCATCATATCAAAATAGATGATCAAGTGATAATGAATAGACACAAACTCAACAAATATTTTAGCTATAAACCACAGTTTGACCTCTTTCCTAAGCATTTAAAAGTATGTGACGTAATTAAAGAGAACACAATAAGAGATACTCCTCTTTATCCATATTTCAACACCAAAATAAAAGACTTATCAACAGGCGAAAAACAACTAATACAGACCCTATACGTCTTAGACTTACCTCAACCTATTTGCTTATTAGATGAACCCTTCGCAGGGGTCTCTCCCATATTACAAGAATTTATTTCTCAGGTTATTAAAGAGAAAGCAAGGCATAAAATAATCATCCTAACTGATCATAATACTGACTTAGTTGATTCTATCGTTACTAAAGTAATGATCTTAGATAATGGGGTATTAACCCCAAAATAGCTTTTTATCATTATACATATTCCTAACCATACAAAAAAAGCAACCTCAGTAATATGAGGTTGCCTTCTGCTAACTTTCTTAAAATAGTATTTATGTTATTGATTTATTTTGTTCTGAGTAAGATGACGCCATCTTTAGCTCTTTCTCCATACTTCTTTACTGCAGAAGCTCCTTTATAATATTCCACTGCTATCACATCTTGGGTATTGATACTTTTAAGATCTTCACTAAACTTCTCTACATCATTTACCAATACCAATCCTTTAAAACTTTCATTTATAATTTCACTCTCTTGATGTAACGTTGACCCATCTAGAAAAATGCGCACATCTTTATTCGATTTTACGTTTCCAATAGACTTAACCTTCCATACATTACTTTCCTTTCTTACTTCCTCTCTCTCTTCCAGTTGTTGTTTCGCTTTTTGATCTAATAAAACTCTCTCTCTCTTTTGTTGGTACTCTCTCTCCTCCAATTGCTTTTTCAATTTTTGATCTAGCAAAACTTTCCTTTCTTCTAGGTCTGCAAGAGCTTTTTCTCTCTTAGAGGCATACTCGTGTTTTTTAATTTCTACTTCAGCTTTAAGCGCTTCTATTTCCTTCTTTTTCGCTTCTTTATCAAGTTTTTTTATTCCAGCTTCCATAGCTTTATCCATTTCTGCTCTTGATTTATAAGTCTTAGTCTCTATCGTATTACCCTCTTTATCCTGAAGACTTAACACGTAAGACGTAGTCCCAGAAGCATGCCCTACATTACGAGAACCATCCATAAAGCTCCCTTTATTCGTCCATTCTGTATCAGGTTTTAGTTTGACCACGATAGCTCCATTCTTACCTACTTCTCCATAACGTTTAGTAGCTATATCTATATCTAATACATCCATACTAGCGATACTTGATATAGGATTACCTAACGCTGTAAACTCGTTATAAGAATACACAAATCCATTCACGATATAAGGAACATCTTTTATATTCTTCTTAAGTTTAACTACTACTGCCCCATTCATTGCTCTATTTCCATATAACTCAGTAGCTGAATCACCTTTAAGGATATCCATTGACTCGATAGTACTAGCATCTAGATCTTTGATCTCTTTCGCTACATTTCCATCTACTATATATAGTGGAGTTTTATTATTATCTCCAGATACGGATACTCTAGAAAAAACAGTATTAATCTCTTCACGTTTTTTAGCTGTAGTTTTAGCATCCTCTCCTACACGTTTCGCTTCTTCACCTATGCGTTTTGCTTCTTCACCTAAAAACTTAGCTTTCTCCCCTTCTTTTATCATTTCATCTATCACATCAACAGACATAGGTTGAGGTGGCACAGGTACAGTAGATGTACCACTAACTTTCTCTACATACTGCGCTTGCACCTCTATCTGAAATAGAAAGAAGAATCCCCCTATCACAGGACTAAGTAATAAATATTTTAAACGTCTCATATTCGTTGATTTTGGGTTGTTAAGCATTAAGATACGCTTCTTCAAATCAGAAGAACCGAATGTATTCACCATAGGAGTATACCCTAATTTATTAGATTCATACAGCACTAATGCTTTCTGATAACTATACACATCCTCTTCACGAGCTATCTTCTCATCTACAATATACTCTAAGTTAAGATTAACCTCCTTCTGCAACAGATGTAATGCAGGATTAAACCAAAACAGATGCTTTAAGATCTCCATAAGAATAAGATCTCCACTATGCCACTGTCTCACATGCACACGCTCATGAGCTAATACCACCTCTAACTGATCCATAGACTTATAATCACTAGGTAACACTACCCATCTCAAAAACGAATATGCATCAGTACTACTATGATCTATACGCACACTTGCATCTATCTGACTAATGGGAAGTCTATAAATATGACGTATTAACCTCTGTACTTTATACACTAGCCATAAAAGACTAAGTCCAGTCATAACTATAAAAAGTCTCATAGCTAAGCCAGAATAATCAACCGCGGACCAATCTGACTGTTGTACTGTAGCTGTTTCAACAGCTAGGTGTTTTAAATCTTTAATATCAGGGGTGCTTTCTAGACCTCCCTCTTCATTGGATAAAGAGGAATCACTAATTGGAATCACCTTATTAGCATCAGCAACAATACCTAACTTTTCAGGAATTAGTTCAAACTCTACTGTCTCTACTTTAGTATAGGTAAACAAAGGAAGAGTAACACTTAACGCCACTCCCAACAAGAAGTATAAGCGATTAGCTCTTACATAAGTCTCCTTTTGTAAAAACAATTTATAAAACAGATAAACTATTAATAGCAATCCGTTTACTTTTAATATATATATCAGAATGGGTGTCATAAGTCAGTTGATTGGTTGGTTAATAATCAAACTATTTTTTTCTGAACACAAGCTAGATATTCTCTCTCAAATAAATATTCTTGCGAAGCGACAAGGGCGTAAACGCATAAGCGAGCGTCAATAGATGTGAATTCTGTAAAACTAAACAGTGCCTGACCGAATGGAGTTAATTTAGTTTAAGAATTTACATTGTACATTGACCGTTTAGGAGTTACTGCCTTGGCTTTTTTTTGTTACTTTTTGGTGTCAAGACAAAAAAGTAAATTAATCAAAATCCTAACTAATAATTTTATTTGTCAGCATTTTAAACAGCAATAACTATTTTTTATTCTGTTCTATAATTTGCATCAATTCATCTAGTTCATTCTTAGATAACTTCTTATCCTTCACAAAAAAACTCACTAGATTACTAAACGAATTATCAAAATATTTCTCCATCGTCTCTTCCATAAACATCTTGCGATAATCCTCCATCTTAACCAATGGAAAATATTGATGAGACTTTCCATATGCTTTATAAGACACCACTCCTTTTTCTTCTAAAATACGCACTAACGTAGACAATGTATTATAATGAGGTTTCGGTTCTGGCATATGTTCTAAAATATCATTGACAAATCCCTTCTCAAGTTTCCAGAGGATACACATAATCTCCTCTTCTTTATTAGTCAGCTTTTCCATAATTGTAATTTGATACCACAAACATATAACTATTTTTTTAGTTTTCAAACTAATTATTTAGTTTATATAGAATAAAACCAACAATACCAGCAAAATAGGAGGTTTTAAAAGGTATTCCACACGGAATTAAGGTTAAAACTCGTGTGGAGTACACACAGTAGTCATAATCCGTGATGTATCATAGCTATGCTCACTACATGTTCCCGATATGCTCGGATAGTGATAGGCTCATTTATAGCACTTTTTAGCCCATCACATGCCCATCACATGCCGACCATCAGCCGACCACCACCTAAAAAGCTGTAAAAAAATCAATAGTTAAGGTCACTTTACTTCGTATAAAAAGCCTCATTATTCTTAACTTTAGCTCAATAATAATCTCCTCTATGACTACTTAACTATATGGATATACACCGAATACAAAAACTCTTAGCATTCATAGAAGCAAATAGTCATCGAAAGATAACCCCTGAGGAATTGGAGGATGTGTCTCATTACTCTTATCGAAACATACAGCGAATCTTCTTAGCGCTGACTAAAGAAACGATAGGCAGATGTATCACACGTCTGCGATTAGAGAACGCCTATAAACTACTTATATATTCAGATTTACCAATTACAGAGATAGCCTTTAATGTAGGATTTGAGAGTAACCAATCTTTTGCGAAAGCGTTTAAACAGAAGTTTGGCATTACACCACTTAATGCGAGAAAGAATAAAGCGAAGGTATTCATTCCTTATATAACGTCACATCTAATAGATAGTAACGATCTTGCGTTTGACTATGTATTTATACCTCCCTTAGCAGTCTATTATAATGTATATATCACTAATGATTATAACACTGATGCTATTAACACGATATGGCAACAGGTAGATAACTATATATCCTCTACCACAGACACAATGTTGTTTGGGATAATCATCGATCAACCTCTTATCTCTGACAAAACCAGAACTCGCTACGAAGCCTGTATGACTAAAGTTACAGATACTAAACCATTCTTAAAGAAGACTATTTTCGGACAGTGGTATGCGAGATATACACATCCTGATAATCATACCCCAATAGAGGATACCTACCGAAATATCTACTATCAGTGGATGAACGCTCCCTCTTATACGATAAATGCTACACCTATCATAGAACAATATCTTCCTAATGAGGTGTTAGCTGATATGTGGGCAACGCATATTCTAATTCCTGTCGAAAAGAAACTTGTCAATTTAGAACAATCCGACATCACTGACTTGAAGTAATTTTGTCTCTATAATTAATCATCAAAATAACAGAACGATGTTCCTAAAGACCGTTGCCTTAAGTCTAACCTTATCTATGCTAAATCAATCCTGTAATGCGTCTGATCATGTAGATACAGATCCACCTACAAAAATGAAACAAACTACATACACATTTCCAGAAGAGTCTGCTCCTCATGAGGGGACTTGGCTACAGTGGCCTCATCAGTATCAGCATGGGATAGATTATCCAGACGAATTAGATCAAATATGGGTAGAGATGACTAAGGCGCTACAGTCTACAGAAAGGGTACACCTTATCGCTTATAATGAGATAGAAAGAGTACGCATCACGGATCTACTTGTGGAGAATGATGTACCGTTAGCGAATATCGACTTCAAGATATATAAGACTGATGACGTATGGATACGAGATAACGGCCCTATCTATGTTCTTGATAACAAGGTTCTCCTTGTTATACAGGATTGGGGCTTTAATGGATGGGGAGAGAAGTTTGATTACGAACGATGTAATACTATCCCTACCTTAATCGCTAAAGACACGAATACTCAGGTAGTGAACCTAAATGATATAATGGTAAACGAAGGAGGTGCTGTAGAACTTGATCCCAATGGAGTATTCCTTGCTACTAAAAGTGCGATACTTAGTCAATATCCTACTAACTCGATTAGAAATAAAGGGATGTCTCAGGCGAAAGCAGAAGAAATATTCTCTCAATACTTAGGTGTCAAAAAGTTTATTTGGTTAGAAGGTGGATTCTCAAAAGAAGATATTACAGATATGCACATAGATGGTATAGCTAAGTTTGTAAGTAGTGATGTGATGGTGACGATGAGTAAAAAAGATTTGTCAGAGTGGGGAGTATCCCCATCAGATATTACTACTTTATACACAGCTACGAATATAGAGAATAAGGAATACACTAAAGTAGCATTGCCCCTGACTAATAAAAACGTAACTACACCCTCGGGAGTGAACCTGTATTATAAGGGAAGTTATATTAACTACTATGTCGCTAATGATAAGGTACTAGTGCCTAACTATAATGATGTGAATGATAAAGTGGCTAATGAACTAATCGCTAATTTATACCCAGGACGAAAGGTGATCGGTATCGATATCCGCAACCTATATGCTTATGGGGGTATGATACACTGTGTGACACAACAGCAACCTAAATAATAACAATAAGAGCCTTACACATCGGTGAATGTGTAAGGCTCTTTTAATTCTAGCCATAATATAGTATGACTAGAATAGGGATAGGTGAATAAAAAGCAAAAAGTATCTGTGTACGATGACCTCGCAACATTTCTAAAATTGGGAAATACTAAGAAAATAGGTTTTATATTATCACAGATACCGACTATCCCTTATTTGTTGTTTTGATGGTATTCAATATTTTATACATATCATCAGGTTTGACATACGCGAAGTGTCGATAGAGTACCTCGAGTTTCTCATTCAGAAATATAACAGCTGGATAAGCATTAGACTGAGCTAATTCTTTAGCTAACTCGTGCTGCTTCGCATGGACACCTGTCTTTCTCAGCTCATAACGCTTTCCTTTATACTCTATAGCTTCTTCTTGTTCTGCATTAAAAGAGATGAAATAAAAATCTTCATCTAACTTTTGCTTCACTTTATCATTGTTCAACGTCTTCTTTTTCATCAGGGCACAATAGCTACACCAGTCTGTATGCATAAATACAACAACGGGTTTAGGGTCAGTAGCCATTACTTGCTCTAACTCCGAAAACATTATCTCTTTGGGTTGAGCATAGAGCACTAACCCAAAGAAATAACTAAACATGAAAAAAAAATAAAATCTCGTCATTCTGCTTATGTGCTAACTAAAAAATGTTATATCTCACTCCTAAGAATCCTCTTATCCCTTGTAATGGGGTATAGCTATAATCGTTTGGTTCGAAGATTACATCATTTCTACCTGGAGGTGGTGCTACACCATTACCTGGCTCTCCGAATGGATCCCACCATCTCGCGATAGTATCTTCTTTAGGCAGGGTGTTGAATAAGTTCTTTACACCCCCATAAATTTGGATACCATTATTAAACTTCTTTGTTATCTGTACGTTTGCGATAACAGCCCATGGCGAATATTCTGGTCTATAATCATTCTCTACGCGAGGTAATCTCATGGGTCCCTTCCAATCTGAAGTCAAGTCCGCAGTGAATCCATCACCGAAATTATAACTCGCGATAAAGTTACCTGACCATTTAGGAGAGTGATAGATTTGCTCACGTACACCATCTTCTTTTCTAAATACATCCATATAAGTAGCTCCTGCCATCAACTTCAGTGGGAAGTCAAATGTCACATCTACGTTAAGAGATACCCCTTTAGAGATAGCGTGCCCATCTAGGTTAGCATAGATGATCTTAGTTTGGTCTGTATCTGTATCTGCATCAATCTTATTCGTGAAATAAGTATAGAACCCGTTCAAATCGAAATTAAACACTCCGAAATTAGAAGGTACTTTCACTGTATAGTTGATATTAGCATTGTATGATTTCTCTGGATCTAGTTTCTCAGCGAATACTACTTCTCTAGCTCCTGATAATGCTCTGTGATCTTCTGTGAAGACATTCACTACACGGAATCCTGTACCAAAACTCCCTCTTAATGTATGGTGTGGATGAGGTGTGTACTTATATCCTAGTCGTGGAGAGTGAATCCCCTTATGCGTCTTATCATAATCAAAACGGTATCCTAACAATACTTTATTCTTTTTGTTAAGCGTCCATTCATCTTGAATGAAGATACCAGGTATTGGTGTTTCTTCTGGTTGATTCCTTACTAATCCGTTCTCATCATAGATACCCGTAGCACGAGTATTGTCATCATAATAAGTGTACTTAAATGACGAACCTACTAAAAGACTGTGGTTTCCTAAGGTTTTGTCCCAATAAGCTTGAGCGAAAGCTACTTGTTGTTTCGCATCATAAGACTCTGCCCCATACATAGAGTTTTGCTTGTGATAGATATAAGAGAACTGTGTATAGATATTCTCTGTAGTTGGTAACTGGTACATCCCAATCGCTTCGAAGCGGTTAGTGAAGATGCTCTCTGCATATACCTCTTCTCCTCCGCGGTGTTGCTTGCGCTTCCAGTTAGTCTCTCCACCCCATCTGTCTTCATATACATAGCGCAATGCAAGACTAGCTACTTTATCATCCTTTCTCTTTAGAGATACTTTATTGAATAACGATACTCTGTCTTGCTGAGTTACGTCTGTAAAACCTTCCCCATTTTTATCTTTTCGTTCACCGAACTTAAAGTAGTTCCCTCCGAAAAGTCCTTTTACTTTATTCCCTAGTTTATAACTAGCTCCTAAATCAATATTGTTCTCTAACCAAGTCGTACTAAAGGCATCTACACTTAACTTCGCTGCGTGCTCTGGATCTTTAGTAATCACGTTGATAATACCACCCATCGCTTCTGTTCCGTATAGTGAAGACGCTGGTCCCTTTACCACTTCTACTCTCTCTATCATATTCGTCGGGATACCGAATAGTCCGTATACAGTCGATAGAGAAGATACGATAGGCATACCGTCTATAAGGATCATAGTATAGGGTCCTTCCATACCATTGATATGGATATCTCCTGTGTTACATACATTACAGTTTAGTTGAGGTTGCACTCCGTTTATCATCTGTACTGCGTCAAACAAACTAGCAGTAGGATTCTTCTCAAAGAATGCTGGCGTATATATCTCTACAGGTACTACTGCTTCTGACTTTAGCACAGGCTTCAATGTACCAGAGATAACAATCTCGTCTAGATTAGCATCCTCTTTTAGTTCGAAAGATACTGTACTCGTCTGAGTTCCTTTTACAGTTACCTTTTTAGTCTGAGCTACAAAACCAACGAAGTCTGCCTTCACTGTATAGGTTCCTTCTTTTAATGACTCGAAAGTAAAACCACCTTGCTCATCAGTGACTACCCCTTTATCTGTCCCAACTAATGTAACTGTAGCATAAGAAAGTACAGTGCCATTAGAAAGAACTTTTCCTTTGATATTTTGAGCATAAGTGTTCAATGCAAAAAAGAGACAAAGAAAAATATTTATTGTTACAAGTTTAAAAATACTTTTATACATGGCTTTTGATTAAATTTAGGCAAAGCTAAAAATTAATTTGTAATTAAAAAAACACTAACTTTGTATTTAAACAAAAAAACATTCCATGCTTACTTATTCAGAAGAGAATTATTTAAAAACTATATTCCATTTATCACTAGGGCAAACTCAAGGAATTTCGACCAATGCTATTGCTGCAAAAATCGAAACTAAGGCTTCGTCTGTGACTGATATGATAAAGAAGCTAAATGATAAAGAGCTGATTAAATATCAAAAGTATCAAGGAGTTACACTTACTCCTAAGGGAGTCATGGCTGCTAAAATGATCGTGAGAAAGCACAGACTATGGGAGGTATTCTTAGTGGATAAACTTGGATTTAATTGGGATGAAGTTCACGATGTCGCAGAAGAATTAGAACATATAAAGTCAGAAAAGTTAATTAATAAATTAGATGCTTTTCTAGGATTCCCTACAGAAGATCCTCATGGAGACCCTATTCCTAACGAAAAAGGAGAAATAAAACAGATCGATAAGAAGTTATTATCCGACGTAGAAGTGAATAAAGAAGTCGTATGTGTAGGAGTAAAAGACTCATCTACAGAGTTTTTACAATACTTAGATAAACAAAAAATCTCTTTAGGTTCAAAATTAGAGATATTAGATATAGAACCTTTCGATCAGTCATACACTATCAAAGTAGACGACCACACGATTACCATCACAAAAAAAATAGCAAGTAATCTGTTTGTTAAAAAACAATAGACATAAAAAAAAGCTTCTCTTTCGAGAAGCTTTTTACTTTATTATTTGTACGCTTTCATTACTTCATCTAACATGATGTTTAGAGAGATATACCCTCCTCCTGCTAGATACCATGCATTAGGATCTAGATAAACAATCTTGCCATTCTTATACGCATTGGTTTTTTGAATCAATGGATTTTCCACTTCTTTCTTATCAGCATTTACATTTTCCATTACAGCACCTCTATCGATGATAAAGATAATATCAGGGTTGTGCTCTAATACAAATTCACTAGATACAACATTACCGTGATCACTTCCTCCCATTAGACCAGCTGCTGCAGACTTCACTCCTAAGTCATTAAAGATATATCCATAACGAGAGTCCTCTCCGAATGCACTATAGCTCTTATTATTATATAAAATCAATAAGGCTTTAGCATCGCTCTTATTAATTACTTCTTTCATCTCAGTTACTTTAGCGACGATATTTTCAATCAATTTATCTGCCTTATCTTCTACTTGAAAAACAGAACCAATTGTTTTTAAATTCTCCTTTGTACTTGCTAAATAATTACTCCCTGATATTCCTAAAGAGATCGTAGGTGCAATCTTTGAGAACTCTGGGTAATCTTTATCAAACCAATTACTCATAATGATTAGATCTGGATTTACTGAACTTACTAACTCAAAGTTAGGCTGCATAAAAGATCCTACATTCACAATACTCTCATCATCTGCATACTTAGAAAGGAAGTTAGGACTATATACCTTAGCCATCCCTTTAAATGGTATGCCTAACTCTGCCATATTCTCCATCGCTCCCACGTCGAACACTACTACATTCTCTAGTTTTTTATTAAAACTAACTGATCTACCCATGTTCTCTATCGTACTCGTCTCTTCAGAAGAAGCTTTAGTATTTTCTTTCTTACAACCTACAAAAAGCATGGCTATTAGTACTGTGCTACTAATAACCTTAGAAATCATTCTCATTATATCTTTATTTAAATTAATTATAAATAACAAATATAGGGTTACTTGAGAAAAACTCCTCTAATTATTGTAACTTTTATTGCTGAAAATATCTTTTAGGACAAAAGACCTTCTATTCTATTTTGGATTTAATAATTTTGCACCACCAAACAACACAGAAATTATGAAAACTCTATTTTCTCCTTTAAAACTAAGGGACAACACTTTACACAATAAAATCATTGTTTCACCTATGTGTCAGTATTCTGCGAAAGATGGTTTTGCGAGTGATTGGCATCTTATACACTATGGCCAATTTGCGATAGGAAAAGCTGCTGCTATTGTACAAGAAGCGACTGCTGTGACTCCTGAAGGTCGAATAACCTATGCTGATTTAGGAATATGGTCTGATGAGCATATAGTGAAACTAAAGCAAATAACGGAGTTTATAAAAAGTCAAGGTTCTGTACCTGGTATACAATTAGCACATGCAGGAAGAAAAGCGAGCTGTGACAAGCCATGGATAAATAGAGCACAGATAGCTCCTCATAGTGAGAACGGGTGGCAAACTATAGCTCCTTCTGCAATTGCCTTCAACGAAGGAGAAAACCTTCCGATAGCAATGGATAATGCAGAAATAAAGAGAACAATAGAAGCTTTTAAACAAGGAGCTGAACGTGCTGTAAAAGCAGGCTATGAAATCATAGAGCTACATGGTGCACATGGTTACTTACTACATCAATTCTTATCTCCCTTAACGAATCTACGTACAGATGAATATGGAGGTTCTTTTGAGAATAGAACTAGATTAGTCTTAGAAGTCATAGAGGCTGTTAAACCTGTCTTGACTACTCAAAGTCTGTGGTTAAGAATATCAGCTACTGACTGGGCTGATGGAGGATGGACTCTAGAAGAAAGTATAGAACTCGCTAAAATAGTATATGATAAAGGGGTAGAACTTATAGATGTAAGTACAGGAGGACTAGTAAGACATCAACAAATAAAAGTTGAGATTAATTACCAAGTTCCTTTTGCAGAAGCCATAAAACAACAAACCAATATATTAGTAGGAACAGTAGGTCTTATCAAAACGGGGCAACAGGCAGAAGATATCCTGAAGGCCAATCAAGCTGATTGTATCTTACTTGGTAGAGAATTTCTAAGAGACCCTCATTTCGTCATGAGAGCAGCTAATGAACTGGGTGTGAGTTTAGAATGGGCTAATCAATACGAAAGAGGAAAAGAAACAATATAATATTTTATAAAAATTAAAACTCAGTAAAACAACAATGAACAAAAGTTTAATAGCATTAGCAGTAGGTGGACTAGCCATCGGAATGACAGAATTCTCAATGATGGGATTACTTCCCACTATTGCTAATGATTTACAAATAAGTATTCCTAAAGCGGGTAACTTTATCTCTACATATGCCCTAGGTGTTGTAGTAGGGGCTCCCTTATTAGTAATGTCTTCTAATAAGTATGCTCCTCACAAAGTGCTAATGGCACTGATGGTAATGTTCTCATTCTTCCATTTGTTATTCGTTATATCGCCAAGCTATACAACACTAATCATATCTAGGTTTATGTCTGGACTTCCACATGGAGCATTCTTTGGGGTAGGATCTGTAGTAGCTACTCGATTAGCCAAAAAAGGTAAGGAGGCTCAAGCTGTAGCGATTATGTTCGCAGGTTTAACCACCGCCAACTTAGTAGGAGTACCATTAAGTACATATATCGGACAGGAATTCTCATGGCGAACAGCTTATATGCTTATCGCTTCATTAGGTATTATATCAGCATTAACAATAGCGGCTTGGGTACCAAAATTAGAGGCAGATAAAGAAACAAATCTTAAGAAACAGACTGCTTTCTTTAAAACTCCTATAGCATGGGTATTAGTAGCTCTCATTTCGATAGGTACGGGAGGTTTATTTGCATGGATCAGTTATATCGCACCAATGATGACTAATATCGCTCAAATCTCTGAAGCTAGAATACCTCTAGTAATGACATTAGTAGGTTTAGGAATGTTTATGGGTAACTTCGTAGGAGGAAAATTAGCAGATACCTTCCCACCTGCAAAGGCGGTAATCTTTTCATTTTGTGGAATGGCAATTTGTTTAATTATCGTATATTACACTGTTCATATTCAATGGATGGCATACGCAATGTCTCTTGTAACAGGGTTAGTAGCATTCACTATTGGATCACCATTACAAATGTTATTAATTAACAATGCGAAGGGGTCTGAAATGTTAGCAGCTTCGGCTGGTCAGGCATCTTTTAATATTGGTAATGCATTAGGTGCATCATTAGGAGGTATTCCTATCACAATGGGATTTGGATATAATTCGCCAGAGTGGATAGGTGCAGGATTAGCACTATGTGGAGCATTACTTGCCTATGTATTCATCCGTATGAAAAGAAATGCAACAACTTAAAACACAAATAGAGTAAAAACTAAAACATATTGTCTCTGCTTTTATTCTATCATTCACAATAAGTTTATAAATTTGTAGGAAATAATTTTTAGCAATGTACAGAACGCATAATTGCGGAGCCTTAAGAGCTTCGGATATAAATACAGAAGTTGCCCTTTCAGGATGGGTAAGCAAGCATCGCGATAAAGGTTTTATGATTTGGATCGACTTACGTGACCGCTATGGTATCACACAGTTAATCTTTGATGCAGAGAGAACTGATAAAGCAGTATTCGAAGCAGCTAAAAACCTTGGAAGAGAGTTTGTAATTCAAGTAAAAGGACAAGTAATCGAACGTGCTTCTAAGAATCCTAATATCCCTACAGGAGATATCGAGATCTTAGTTCACACACTTACAGTATTAAACGAGTCTGCTGTACCTCCATTCACTATCGAAGACGATACTGATGGTGGTGAGGACATCCGTATGAAATACCGTTACTTAGATATCCGTAGAAACCCAGTGAAAAACAACCTATTGTTTAGACACAAGGTAGCTCAAGAGGTTAGAAATTATCTTTCTGCACAAGATTTCTGTGAGGTAGAGACACCTTACTTAATTAGTTCTACTCCAGAAGGAGCACGTGATTTCGTGGTGCCTTCTCGTATGAACGCAGGTCAATTCTACGCTTTACCACAATCACCACAAACTTTCAAGCAATTGTTGATGGTAGGTGGTATGGATAGATACTTCCAAATCGTGAAGTGTTTCCGTGATGAGGATTTACGTGCTGATAGACAACCTGAGTTTACTCAGATAGACTGTGAGATGACATTCGTAAATCAAGAGGATATTATGGATACATTCGAAGGAATGACTAAACACTTATTAAAGTCTATTCACGGTATAGAGGTGGAGCAATTCCCTCGTATGACTTTTGAAGAAGCGATGCGCAAATATGGTAATGACAAACCAGATATCCGTTTTGGTATGGAATTCGGTGAATTAAATGCTGTAGCTCAACATAAAGAATTCGGTGTATTTAACAGTGCTGAGTTAGTAGTAGGTATTGCTGTGCCTGGTGCTGCAGCCTATACACGTAAAGAGATAGATGCTCTTATCGACTGGGTTAAACGTCCACAAGTAGGTGCATCAGGAATGGTGTACTGTAAATGTGAAGTTGATGGTACATTCAAATCTTCTGTAGATAAATTCTATGACCAAGAAGATCTTAAACAATGGGCTGAAGTAACTGGTGCTAAAGCTGGTGACTTAATCTTAGTATTATCAGGACCTGCTAACAAAACAAGAGGACAGTTAAGTGCTCTTCGTATGGAATTAGGTAACCGTATGGGATTAAGAAAGTCAGATGAGTTCGCTCCGTTATGGGTAATTGATTTCCCATTATTCGAGTATGATGAAGAAGCAAAACGCTACTTCGCTATGCACCACCCATTCACATCTCCTAAAGTAGAAGATATCGCTTTATTAGATACTGATCCAGGTAAGGTACGTGCTAATGCTTATGATATGGTATTAAACGGTAACGAAATCGGAGGAGGTTCTATTCGTATCCACGATAAAGCTACACAAGAGTTAATGTTTAAACACCTTGGATTTAGCAAAGAGGAAGCAGAGAAACAATTTGGCTTCTTAATGAATGCATTCCAATATGGAGCACCACCTCATGGAGGGTTAGCTTTTGGTTTGGATAGGTTAGTTGCCATCTTAGGAGGACAAGAGACCATTAGAGATTTCATCGCGTTCCCTAAAAACAACTCTGGTAGAGACGTTATGATTGACGCTCCAGCGACAATCACTCCAGAACAATTAGAAGAATTACATATTACAGTAGTACAGCCACAAGCATAATAATAGAAAAGGGAGTTACTAATTCAAGTAACTCCCTTTTTATATCTACCCTTTTTGAAACTTACTTTCCATTATAAGTATTCATAGCATTGTTAAGTCCTGCAAGAGCAAACTCTTGTATTGCCTTAGAGGCTATTTTAAGACGTTCTGGTAGAAGTTCTTTCTCCTTATCGTCCCATACTCCCAAAACATAATCTACTTGCTGTCCTTTCTTAAATTCATCACTAATCCCAAATCTAAAACGTGGGTATGCTGCTGAGTTTAATGTAGCTTGTATACTCTTAAGTCCGTTGTGTCCTCCGTCAGATCCTTTTGCTTTAATCCTGATTGTACCAAAAGCAAGATTCAAATCATCTGTAATGACAAGTATATTCTCAACAGGTATCTTTTCCTTCTCCATCCAATACTGCACAGCCTTCCCACTAAGGTTCATATAAGTATTAGGTTTAAGAAGTAACAGTGTTCTTCCTTTAACCTTCACTTCAGCTAAACTTCCTAGTTTTACAGTTTGCCAGTCACCACCAAGTTCTCTCGCTATTTCGTCTACTACCTTAAACCCGATATTATGACGTGTATTAATATATTCAGCACCTATATTTCCTAATCCGATAATTAAAAACTTCTTCATCTCTCTATTAATGACATAATTAATTGAATTGCAAAAATACATTAAACGAGATAAGTAACCTTATATATAGCACAAAAAAAAGCATCTGTGTAAACACAGATGCCTTTGGAAAATATCTTGCTAAAAAAATTATTTTTTCTTTGCAGGAGTTTTTGCTGCTTTTGCTGCTTCTTGAGCTGCTTTCATAGCTGCACGAGAAATTCTTACTTGACAGATTACAGTGTTATCAGTGTGTAACAATTTATAATTGTTAACAGCAACGTCAGTAACATATAATTTGTTACCCATTTCTAAATGAGAGATGTTTACTTCAACGAAATCAGGTAAGTTAGCTGGTAAAGCTCTTACTTTTAATTTACGTAAGTTTAAGTTTAATACACCTCCAGCCATTACACCTTTAGCATTTCCGTTAAGCTTAACAGGAACTTCTAATGTAATTTCTTTATCCTCGTGTAATTGGTAGAAATCAATGTGTAAGATTTCATCAGATACTGGGTGAAATTGGATATCTTGTAAGATAGCGTTGAAAGTTTTTCCACCTTCCAATTCAATTACCACTGTGTGTACGTTTGGAGTGTAAACTAAATTTTTGAATGCTTTCTCTTCTGCTGAAAAGTGCACAGCTGCTTCAGTTCCTCCGTATAACACGCAAGGTACCAATCCAGCATTACGTAAGGCTTTAGTTGATACTTTACCTACGCTTTCTCTTTCTGATCCTTTAATCGTAATTGATTTCATTTAAATATATTTAAAAAATTAATAAATTCTAAACTACAAAAGTCTTACTAATAGACTCGTTAGCATGTACATTATGCATAACTTCTCCAAACAATGGCGCACAACTCAATACTTTAATCTTATCACAAGGTTTCTTCAAAGGAATTGAATCTGTAACGATTAATTCTTGAATAGCCGATTGTTCAATCTTTTCGTAAGCACTCCCTGATAATATAGCATGTGTACAGATAGCTCTAACACTTAATGCTCCTCTTTCAATCATCATATCTGCAGCTTTTGCTAACGTTCCTCCCGTATCAATCATATCATCAACTAGAATAACATTACGACCAGTAACATCACCTATCAATTCCATCTTGTCAATGATATTAGCTTGCTTACGTTGTTTGTAACAAATAACTACATCTGATTCTAAAAACTTAGAATATGCATAAGCTCTTTTAGATCCTCCCATATCAGGAGATGCAATAGTTAAATTATCTAACTTTAAGCTCTTTACATATGGTAAGAAAATAGTTGAAGCATATAAATGATCAACTGGTTTCTCAAAGAATCCTTGAATTTGATCTGCATGTAAATCCATTGTCATGATACGAGTAGCACCTGCAGATTCAAGCAATTTAGCAACTAACTTAGCCCCTATTGGAACCCTTGGTTTGTCTTTTCTATCTTGTCTTGCCCATCCAAAATATGGAATTACAGCTGTAATATGTCTTGCCGATGCACGTTTAGCTGCATCACACATTAATAACAATTCCATCAGATTATCTGATGACGGGAATGTAGAACATACTAAGAAGACTCTTCGTCCTCTAATTGATTCTTCAAAAGAAGGTTGAAACTCTCCATCACTATAGTGAGATAAAGTAACCTTTCCTAGCTCTACTCCGTATGCTTTTGCAATTTTCTCAGCAAGCTCAACGCTTTGAGCACAAGCAAAAATCTTAGCGTCTGGTTCGAAATGTGACATTATATAATTAGTTGTTATGTTGCGAGTTAGAACTCGATGTGTTTTATCGAGCGGTGCAAATTTATAAAATATTAATTGAGAAAACGATTTTTTTAAGCATTTTTCTTTGTAACTAATTTTTTTTATCTACATTTGCACTCACAAACAATAAGTCATCAGCCCGGATGGCGGAATTGGTAGACGCGCACGACTCAAACTCGTGTTCCTCGGAGTGTGGGTTCGATTCCCACTCCGGGCACAAAAAAAGCCTAACTCAATGAGTTGGGCTTTTTTATTTATCTAATTTCTTCTTTCTTATCTTACATCGTCTGCAGAAGGTCCATACATTCCTGGAATAGCTACATCTAATAAACGCAAATAAACAGATAGCTGTCCTCTATGGTGGTAAATATGATTATTGACAAGAAACCTAGTAGCTCCTACCTTTGGCATAGCGACAATCACGTGATCTCCAGATTTTAATTTCCATTCAGTCATCCACTTTTCTTCATCAAATATATTTAAAGCTGAAATAACAGCCTTTTCATACTTGTCTAAAAGAACTAATAAGTCTTCTGTAGTTTGCGCCTCTAAAGGCTTATAATCGCCTTGAAAATCCAAGAAATCTCTTGTAAGTATATTCTCCGTCCAAATTGTCAATTCAACTATATGCTTTGACAAATCTCCAACACTCATAGACCTTATATGGGGTTTCCATCCCCACTTGTCATTCGGTACACAAGCAATAATTTTTTTTGTACTACTTATTTCCTGTGCTAACTCTAACAAAAAGCTCTTAGTTATTCCCATAATTATAATTTTAGTACTAAAGATAATATATATTATTACCACAAGCTATCATTACAACTTAAAAAAAACACTTTATTAATCATTAATATTCCATCAAATAATTTATACCAAGCATTTCAATATAACAATCTGCTTTCCTTTTCAAAATTTAGTAACTTCGCTAAAGCTTTATCTAATGTTAGTTATTATATGTTCATAAAAACTAAATACTCAAACTACAAGATGAGTCTCATAATAAAGAACAAAACAACTAACATTCGTAAATGCACATAAAAACTAGATACCTAAAACTTTGGAGAACAAAAAAAGCACATACTTAACATTAACACAAGTTAAAAACAAGCTAGAACATTTCTGCGCTTACCAAGAAAGATGTCACACAGAGGTTACAACTAAACTTTATAACCTAAAAATATCTTCTGAAGAACATGACGAAATTATCGTTCACTTAATAGAACATAATTTTTTAAATGAGGAACGTTTTGCTTGTTCTTTTGCAAGAGGTAAACACAGAATAAGCGGTTGGGGCAAGAATAGGATACTTGGAGAGTTAAAAATGAGAAAAATATCTTCTTTTCTAATTAAAAAAGCTTTTAGAGAAATAGACGACGAAATGTATTTCGAAACATTACATAAAATAGCTCTCGTAAAATGGAACTCATTAACAGATGAAGACAATAATAAGAAAAATCAAAAACTTATTGGTTACCTTCATAGAAAGGGATACGAAATGGAATATATATTAGATAAATTAACAGACCTACAAAACACGATAAAAGAACCTTAGAACAAGGTTCTTTTTTTATTTCAAGCTAACTTATAGATATTAAAGCTAGAAAGAATCAATCTTTAAGAATAACTAAATCTTCATTTACAAATTCAAAAGAAATGAAGAATCATCCTTATCGCAATATTTATAAAACAAAAAATCCCCAACCTCATACGAGATTGGGGATTCTAAAGAAAGGCGGCGACATACTCTCCCACTGGTTAGCAGTACCATCTGCGCTAGCGGGCTTAACTTCTCTGTTCGAAATGGATAGAGGTGAGCCCCGCTGCAATAACCACCTTAAATCGGTTGTTACATTGACGTAACTAATATTTTTGAACTATATTGATATGCCTTAACTACTTTGTTAGACTTTTTTTGAATACAAGCGTTTTGTTTTAGAAAGTTGCCCTCCCCTTGTATTAAACAAGGGGAGTACACATAAGCTTACGGGTTATTAGTACTACTCGACTCTGACATTACTGCCTTTACATCTATAGCCTATCAACGTTGTAATCTCCAACGACCCTTTAAAGAAATCTCATCTTGTGGTGGGTTTCGCACTTATATGCTTTCAGCGCTTATCCCTTCCCAACGTAGCTACTCTGCGATGCCCCTGGCGAGACAACAGATGCACTAGAGGTTGGTCCAAATCGGTCCTCTCGTACTAGATTCAGATCCACTCAAATTTCTAACGCCCACAGTAGATAGAGACCGAACTGTCTCACGACGTTCTGAACCCAGCTCGCGTGCCACTTTAATGGGCGAACAGCCCAACCCTTGGGACCTTCTCCAGCCCCAGGATGTGACGAGCCGACATCGAGGTGCCAAACCCCCCCGTCGATATGAGCTCTTGGGGGAGATCAGCCTGTTATCCCCGGCGTACCTTTTATCCTTTGAGCGATGGCCCTTCCATGCGGAACCACCGGATCACTATGCTCTACTTTCGTACCTGATCGACCTGTATGTCTCTCAGTCAAGCTCCCTTATACCATTGCACTCTACGCACGGTTACCAAGCGTGCTGAGGGAACCTTTAGAAGCCTCCGTTACTCTTTTGGAGGCGACCACCCCAGTCAAACTACCCACCAAGCAATGTCCTCCACAATCGCGGAGTTAGATCTCAAATAAGCAAAGGGTGGTATTTCAACAATGACTCCACAACGCCTAGCGACGCCATTTCACAGTCTCCCACCTATCCTACACATCACTTATCCAAGAACAATACTAAGCTATAGTAAAGGTGCACAGGGTCTTTTCGTCCCACTGCGGGTAATCGGCATCTTCACCGATACTACAATTTCACCGAGCTCATGGCTGAGACAGTGTCCAGATCGTTACACCATTCGTGCAGGTCGGAACTTACCCGACAAGGAATTTCGCTACCTTAGGACCGTTATAGTTACGGCCGCCGTTTACTGGGGCTTCAATTCAATGCTTCTAAACAATTGCTCATCTATAACATCTCCTCTTAACCTTCCAGCACCGGGCAGGTGTCAGGCCCTATACTTCATCTTACGATTTTGCAGAGCCCTGTGTTTTTGATAAACAGTCGCCTGGACCTTTTCACTGCGGCCAGCATTGCTGCTGGCGACCTTTCTCCCGAAGTTACAGGTCTATTTTGCCTAGTTCCTTAGCCATGAATCTCTCGAGCGCCTTAGGATACTCTCCTCGACTACCTGTGTCGGTTTACGGTACGGGTACTTATAATCTAAGTTTAGAAGCTTTTCTTGACAGCCCTTAGGCACACTATCTCGTTGTCCGAAGACGCAAAGTACTATCGCATTTCTCCTAGTCTGACGCATTTTACTATCAAACCAATAGGTACGTGCTTCAACGAACTATTCCGTCAGTTCGCGGTGCTTTCATCACTGTGTCACTCCATCACAATTATAAGTAGTACGGGAATATTAACCCGTTGGCCATCGACGTCCCCCTTCGGGTGTGCCTTAGGTCCCGACTAACCCTAAGCTGATTAGCATAGCTCAGGAATCCTTAGTCTTACGGCGGGGGTGTTTCTCGCACCCCTTATCGTTACTTATGCCTACATTTTCTTTTCTAAAAGGTCCAGCAATTCTCACAAATCACCTTCTACCCCGTTAGAATGCTCCCCTACCACTCTCGCATATGATGCGAAAATCCATAGCTTCGGTAGTATACTTATGCCCGATTATTATCCATGCTCGATCGCTCGACTAGTGAGCTGTTACGCACTCTTTAAATGAATGGCTGCTTCCAAGCCAACATCCTAGCTGTCTGGGCAATCAAACCGCGTTATTTCAACTTAGTATACATTTGGGGACCTTAGCTGATGGTCTGGGTTCTTTCCCTCTCGGACATGGACCTTAGCACCCATGCCCTCACTGATAGGTATCATTACTTAGCATTCGGAGTTTGTCAGGAATTGGTAGGCGGTGAAGCCCCCGCATCCAATCAGTAGCTCTACCTCTAAGTAACTATCGACTATCGCTGCACCTAAATGCATTTCGGGGAGTACGAGCTATTTCCGAGTTTGATTGGCCTTTCACCCCTACCCACAGGTCATCCGAAAACTTTTCAGCGTTAAACGGTTCGGTCCTCCATTTAGTGTTACCTAAACTTCAACCTGCCCATGGGTAGATCACACGGTTTCGCGTCTACCACTACTGACTAAAGCGCCCTATTAAGACTCGCTTTCGCTACGGATCCATGACTTAATCACTTATCCTTGCCAGCAACGGTAACTCGTAGGCTCATTATGCAAAAGGCACGCCGTCACTTCACGTAGAAGCTCCGACCGCTTGTAGGCGTATGGTTTCAGGATCTATTTCACTCCGTTATTCACGGTTCTTTTCACCTTTCCCTCACGGTACTGGTTCACTATCGGTCTCTCAGGAGTATTTAGCCTTGGCGGATGGTCCCGCCGGATTCAATCAAGGTTTCACGTGCCCCGACCTACTCAGGATACCACTATTCTTATCTTCTCTTACTTATACGGGACT
>NZ_JAJJMP010000002.1 GCF_020905415.1 Myroides oncorhynchi
CACAGGTTGAAATAGTTCTTCTAACTGAGGTAAATACGCATTAATAAGCCTTGCTGTCTTAATACGACCACACGTCAAACACCAACGATTCTTACAATAAGTTGTATTAATCTTACCTACTTCATTAGTTAGAAGTGTTTCAGCACAGTATGTACTGTTCTTATAAGATTTGAAAAGCTTTGATTTCGAATTGAAATACATAAGAGATAAGGCTATCCCCTTGCTGACGTACTTAGACCATTGCTTTTTTTTAAGGGTGTCCTTTGGGGATTCCCTTTTTTGTAGTAGATTTGCCATTGTAAAAGACTTAAACAAGCTATCAAATCATATGGGGTTCCAGCCCCGATTAGATAGCTTTTTTTATTTTATATAGCTTCAAAAGTAACGCTTATTTTTTAATTTTGGCTACAGTTATGCTAACTTATCAAGGGAGGTCCGAAAAGTATCGCTCAAAGGTCTTTTTAGCTGCGCTAAAAAGCAGGTAGGTTTTTTAGCATTTTCCGAACAAAACAAGTTATTAAAAATTGATATTATGAAAAAAATAATTACCCTTTTATTCTTGTTAGTTTCTCTAACAATGTTTTCTCAAATCCCTACGGAATTCACTCTAACAAAAGAAGGTCTTACTCCATTTGTAGTAACTACAGTTCAAGATAAAACTCAAGCTGAAATTTACACTAAAACACTAGAATGGGTAAATAAAACATTTAAAGAACCCAGTGAGGTTATAAAAGCAACTGTACAAAATGACTATGTAAGAATAGAAGTCTTTACTGCTGCTGTATATGCAACCAAATTACTAGGAGTTACGGCATATACAGATTTAAAATATCAAATAGAGGTATCTGCGAAAGATAACAGATATAAATTTGAAGTATTAGATATTCAATTTTATGTAGAAGGATCGAGTGCAACAGTAGCAGGTTGGAGAACTTTAGTCAACGAAACAAACGTTGAATATTGGCATAAAAAAGACGGGACTATAAAACCTAGATTTATAGATTTAAAAGATAAACTACCAAAACTATTTAACTCTACAAATCAAGAATTAAAAAGCTTTATAGAATCTAATAATAGTCAAAAGAACGATTGGTAAAAAAAAAGCCCGAACAGTAATGTTCGGGCTTTCTTGTTTCGTTTACAAATTTTGGCGCTTGTATGGTTGCTCCTCAGCAGAGCCTTACTCCCTCCTCATTGTATTGCAAATATATGTTTTCTTTTCATACGAACTTCACTAAACACGATTTTTTTGTACCTTGCAACGACTTACGGTTTTCCGATAAGTATAACCTACTATACTTATTTTTTCCTGACGTCAAAATAAGTGTAGGCTCTACGAGGTTACCCACTTCGTGGGGGTAGGGGTTAAAACCCCTTTTTTAAAATCGCAAAATAGAAAAGTTAGGAATGGGAAAAGTAGCATATCACGTCGAAAAGGGAATGGATAGTTCGGGAGGATTAGGACATCATATTGACAGAACAGAAGGACAAGAACATACCTATCCACACGCAGATTTATCTCGAGGAGATATGAATAAAAATTATGCAGTCAATAAATACTGTAGTATGGAACTACCCAAAGCCATAGAAGCACGTATCCAAGACGGCTATAATGGCAAAAGGAAGATAAGAACGGACGCCGTTCGATTTCTCTCACATATCCTTTCCGGAACTCACGAGGATATGATATCTATATTTGCTGATGAAAAGAAAAAAGAACAATGGGTACAAGCAAACTATGAATTCTTAAAAGAACAATATGGAGCAGAAAACATAGTTAGATTCTCTCTACATCTTGATGAAAAAACCCCTCACATACACGCAATCACAATTCCTTTGACAAAAGAAGGGAAGCTTTCTGCTAAAGAAGTAATGGGTAATAGAATAGAACTACAAAAAAAGCAAACAAGCTATGCTCAGTATATGAAGCCTTTTGGCTTAGAAAGAGGAGAATTAGGCTCTACAGCTAAACACGAAAGTCTTGATGAATACCGTAGAAGAGAAAATCAAATTGGTTTAAAAGTTGATGAACCTATTGAACTCGTAATGAAAAAAAAAATATATGGTTCTTCAATAGACAAAGATGCTACAATTGAAAAGCTAATAGAAGACATAAAGACACATAGAGTCGTTTTAGAGGACGAAAAAAATAAGGCTGACGAAGTATATCAAAAAGAAGAAAGAAGGCATATAAAGGCAGAAAAACAACTTCAAAGCAGTTATAAAGAACTCAAGGAAGAACTTTATGACTCAGATATGGAAAACATAGAACTAAGGAAAAAAGTTACAGCGTATAAAGAGATAATGGATCAATTAGTTTTAAACCCTAATGAAGTAGCAAATGATATCTTAACACGCAGACTAAATTTAGCAACTAAAAAAATCAAAGAAGAAATTGTAAAGGATGTAAATAATGGCGAAAGCCCTGCGAATGTAGATAAGTATTTACGTAAACACATCCCTCCAATTAGTCCACTTTTTAAAGGGTCAATATGGGAACTACTGCAAAAAATAACAAAGAATAGAGACGAATACGAAAACAAACTATACACGTTTCTAAAGGAAACTAAAGAGCAATTTATAAAGCTCACTGAAGAAGTTACAACCAAAGTATCAAGAGGTTTTAAACGTTAATTCTACGTTTCTCTATTTCAAATAAAACAGAACAGAAAACGCTTCGCTAATTCTGTTCTGTTTTATTCGACAACCTTTATATTTCTAACCTTGTTTTGTTCGGAAAATGCTTAAAAAACCTAAGTACAAATAATTATTTAATTATTTGGATAATCAGTCAATTTCTTAACCTTTTCGGGGATTGCAAGACCTACGAGAGCATTCCCATCTTCTTTATCATACCAATCATCTGTACACCATTTGAAAATACGATTTGCCATCCCCTCGAGTACAATACCACCCTCTAAATCATCTTCATCAAACTCCTCTTCTATCGCTTTAATTCCTCCAAAAGCTTGATAAGTACGTTTCCCTTTTAGGGCATTAAATACCAAATCATAACGCTCTGCATTTGCTTTAGAGTTACTTTTTACTTCAGATTTAAAAGCATACTTGAATAACTCTTTAAATGAAAATTCATCGGCAAATCGAATATCTTGAGCAAGCCTATTTGCTTGAGGAAAACGTTTAAGCCATTGCCCAATTAACCATTCACCCTCTGCCCACCCATCTAAGATAATATGAAAATGATAGTGATACAATCCTCCTGGGCGAATAGTACATTCTGCCTTTCGAATACCCTTGAATATTTGATATCCTTTTTTATACTTTGCTTTTTTTGTTGATTGATATATTAACCTCCATTCTTTCTCCATTTCATCTATACGCATAGATAATTCCTCCCCCTCTACAGTAGGGAGTGTAAGGGTAACAAA